>NZ_SGUA01000007.1:0-216355 GCF_005435135.1 Halorubrum sp. ASP1
TTTCCGCTGTCTTCTCTCGGCAGAACTACATTTCCCGGTAGCCTTTACAACACCCACCCCACCGTTTCCGCTGTCTCCTTTGGGACGTGGCAGTCGCAGCCACTCTACTCGGGGTCTACTGCTACACCCACCCCACTGTTTCCGCTGTCTACTCCACAGACGCTTCCCGCAGGTGGTTCTCCATCCGCCGTCACTTTCTGTGAGATCGTCTCAGACAGTACAGCAATTGAGTTAACTATTTATGCTATTGGGATAAACAATATCCGCACGGCGTTAGCACCGTGACGACAATACACCCCCTCACATGGAGGTGTGGCAGTCGTCAGCTGTAGAAGACAGCGGAAATAGTGGGGTGGGGGTGTTCTAAGACTGTCCACATCAAAGATCCTACTGGATCCTCCTTTCTGGCTTTTGCGAGAACATGACTGCGGATGTCAGCTGCTACTGTACAGGACCTCGCTAAGTAGTTTCGTTAGTGCGTTTCAGACCTATTAAGCCGGGTTATCTTCCATGTTGTCCCAGATGATTTCCCCCATTTCTCAAAGTCCAGTTCTCCAACTTTTTCGGAGATGATGCCTAGATTGACTCCAATCTCTTTAGCAGATAGATCTAAGTCCTCGGCCATGTATCGTGATTTGAAAAACGACTGTTCATCGAGTTGCTCTATAATATACTCGAGAATACGGCTTTGTTTCTCTGTGAGGTTCGCTGACCTTCTGCTGGTGTGGTTTTTGCTTGTACTGCTCATGTGAATTTGTTACTCGGCGTGTAGTATAAACTCATCTAAGAGTCGTTGCGGTGCCCGGGCGGCTACGGCAGCGTTGGCTACGGCTCGAATATCTCAGAAAATTCGCCTTTGGTTACCGTGATCTTTCGCCCGTCGTTGAGATACTCCAATGTTGCTGAGTGGGAGTCTGACTCAACTACTTCCGCGTAGTGGACTTCGTTGCCCTCGTGAAAGACGGTTCCTTCCTGTGCTACTGGGCCGCCGCGCTTGCCTCCTTGTAAGTGCATTAGTTGAGATTCACCGTATTGGTTGGTCTCCAGTCGTGCTTTCCGCCACCGTAATTGCCTGAATCGTTCATATTGGCCGGCTCAGCGCTCACACCGCAATCGCGGCGGTAGTCACCCGCCATCGCATCCGCGTGTGAACACTTTGCGCCACAATTCAAGCAGATCAGGTCTGTCATAGCCAGTTCAATAATCTAGAGCAATAAATAACCTAACGGACGTTCTACTGGAGAGTATCTTCGGGCGAGGAGACTTTTGAGGGTTTGTAGGCGAGGGTCTTCAGCGAGCGTCGCTGCCAAGAGGTTACTGGGCACTCAGAAAACTCGAGCCAATCGCGATCAGGAGCTATCGTGGTTGATGTACTCCGACTCCCAGTCAACCCGTGCTTCGATCTCGCGCTTTCCACGCCGAGTGGCGACATAGTAGTTTGTCCGCCGATCTGCTTCTCCCTTGTCTAGTAGACCTTTGTCGACGAGTGTATCGAGATTAGGGTATAGGCGACCGTGATGGATCTCTTTATTATAATATTCCTCTAGTTCGTCTTTCACGGCTAACCCGTGCGGCTTGTCCATGCCCGCAATGACGTACATCAAGTCGCGCTGGAATCCAGTTAGGTCAAACATAGTCCACAGAAATATAGTCAAATACTGAAATAAATGTGTTCTGAAAGATGATCGTGGAAATCACACGCCAGATGACAGGACAGGAGACAGATGATGGAAATTCTTTGTGGGTCTTAACCAACGTACCGAAACTCGAACTACTGACTGTTGGTTAAAGAAGCAAATTGCCTAATGCTGAGTAACCCAAACTCAACAGATATGACTGAGACATTCTACGTTGAGTGTCCGGGCTGTGGGAAGACAAAGGGGCCGATAACGACGCACCCCGGCACAGTTGGCATCCACTGCTCCTGTGGCGTCACGTCGACTGTCAACGTTGATACCATGAAGATCAGCGAGTGGTGGGAGCGATAGCTCACCCCAGTTTGACTTGTCTGGTGCTATAGCGCCCTAGTTTTTAAATCGAAAGGGCAGATACCGGTAGTCATGAGCGATTCAGCGGGTAGCTCCTCGAATCCTACTGGGCGACCTGATGGTAGCGAAAGCGATCAGAGTCGCTCTTGGGTGGGAGAGCGAATTCAGTCGATACAGGGGGAGCTAGATCCCGAGGAGTGTGCTCAATGCGGTGGCAAACTGGGTGAGCGTGTTCATTACGTTTTCACTCATTGCCGATCGGAAGACAATCAGGATAGATTATTCGGCCCCCAGAGTTGGTGTAGTGAGTGTTACGAGAAGCGCCAGCGTCGGGATGGGGGAACCCGGTTCGAGATTGACAATGGGGCTCAAGAGCTGTGGCGCATCCTCGAAGCATCGGACGGTCGTCTCGTGGCTGATTTGAAGCCGCTCTTTGTGGCGTCGCGACCGTTTGTCCGGGTCGTCGACGGTGACATTCAGGCTATCCACGTGACCCGAGACGTCGCTTCTCCCTCCAAACAGTCTACGGGCAGTGAGCGAATGGTGTCTACCCCCACAGTTCGCCACGTAGCTGTCGACCGTGGCTGGTTTGATGAGATCCTCGACAAAAGCATCCTCTCCGAGCAAAAAGCAGTTGCCTACTTGAGGCCTGTAGAGGAGACTCCGTTTGGTGACGTTCGTGACCGAGGCGGGAAAAGTCAGAAACTGTCAAGTTGGGGCGTCTCTCCGGCTCAATAGAGTAGTCACTGTACTTGCTCTCCGATAATACTGACAATCGTTTGTGCCTCTTTATCTGGAATCTCTGGGTCGGTTCTGAACTTCAAAACTTGTGAATGCGTCTCGCCCCAATCGTCGAGAGCTTTTGGATTCTGTTCTGCGAGAAGGGCTAACGACCGGCCAGCTTCTAATCTGACTTTAGCAGATGATGACTTGAGGGCCGTTGACAGCGCGTCAAGCGTAAACGTACATCCCGATGGCTTCTGGGCAACGATAGTTCCAATTTTCCCAGCTATTTCGACCTGAACAACCTTATCTCCATGCTTGAGTAGCTTTGCGAAGAGTGGATCAAACTCGGATATGGGGGTGTCGATTTCTGTCTTATCGGAAACGTGGGCGACAGCTGCTATTACTTCTGCTTTTGAGTGAGGATTCGTGTCTGGGGTGTTTCGAAGCGACTTGAGGATTTCCGTCGATAAGTCGTGTGTGAGTTCAGGCGTCACTTCTGTGACGGTGTAGATTGCCCGGTACGTGTTTTCAGTGATCGGCGCACAATGTGTGTTCAGAAGTGTGCTGAAGAGGTCAGTACAATTGCTCGCTCTCCTTGGTGCCTGTTGGGTTGCCCGCCGGATGATGTCTGATGCTGTGATCAACCTATCGGGAACAGGTTTCGAGATGTCCTCAAACAGTACGATTATCTTTTCTTCTTGCTGTGCGATGTCTGCTGGAGACTCAGATAACGAGGCGACTGGAGACGGTAGATTATCCGTATCTCGAGTGAACACGGGTGTTCTACAAAACGGTGTAACATAATCGTTAGCCAGTGAACCGCCTCGGGGTCAAGCCCCGAGGCACTCGCCTTATTTTCTCTGTAGAGACTCGCTGTTCTGTGATCTCCTCTCCTACTCTGTCTCGGCTTTCATCCGCGAGCTACACCCTTTTTCTGGCTCTGAGGATCGATCGTTGTTTGTTGGACTTCAGGCCCAGCCAGACGTCTCGACCAGCGGCGTCAGCGGATCGTGGTCGATAACGCCTTTCTGCTCCATCCGTGCGAAAAGATCGCCAAGCGTCTCCGCATAGTTATACCTCGTCTGGCCGCTGTTGAACTCGTTTTTGAACCCCCGCATCAGCTTCTTCGCGCGATCGAAACAGACCTCACGCTCGCCGCGGCCCAGCTCGAAGATGTCGCTCGTCCCGGTAGCCTCCTTGGCGATCTCCATCGAGCGCCGAATGTGTGTCCGCGCTGTGGGAATGCTCGTCCCGTTGATCCGCCCGCCGATTCCTTCCTCGTACTCGAGCCAGCCTTCGATGCGCCGGACTGTTTCGGGATTGCTACACGGGTAGTCTTTCCTCGGCTCCTCGAATTCGCACTCCTCGAGGAGCCACTCATCAGCGCTCCTGTCGAGCTCGCGGACACGTTGGAGGAAGTAACTGAATCCATTCTGCCGAAGCCACTTGTGAGTCGGCTTCTCGTTCGTATTGTAGCCCTGCTCGGCTCGCAGTTGCTTTACCTCGTCGACGAACTCATTCCGCATATACTCGCGGGTCCACTTGCGCGACATGATCAGTACTTTCCGGTCTGGGGTGATATTCGTTTCTGGACTATCTCTTGTTATCCGGTCCAAACAGACCTCTACACCTTGCTTGAAGCTCAGAACGAATCAAGCCGTTGTGGTGGTGTGGGTGGACCAGACGCTGGAGTGGGACGGTTCGCAAAGGGTTCTACGGACTGCCTGTGAAGCCACTGGGAGAGCCAGTCTGCATGGTCGTCCGGGGCGTGGTTGATGATCTTCTTATCGGGCCAGATATGCAGCGGGAGGCCTTTCTGTTCGCATATCTGCTGGACCTGCGTATACTGTCGGATGCCATACTCGACCCACTTGTCTGTCGAGTCCGCGATCCGTTCAAGCTCGGTTGCGGCCTCGGTACAGCCGTTTTCGCGGGCGGCACTGACAGTGAGGTCAAAATTACCTCCACGCGGATTGATGACCTCGTGGAAGATTACTTCGGGGTTGAGTTGGGAGAGTTGCTCGAGGAGGTGTTCAAGGTCGCTTCGGTCCATCGTCGGGTAGGTTGGGCTCATACTCACGTAGACAGGGATCCCCGCTTCTGACAGTTCCCGAAGGCCGTTGAGACGCTGCTGGGGGAGCGGGGCTCCGGGTTCGATCGCCGTCGCGAGGTCCGGGTTCAGGGTGTTGATCGAAGAGCCGACCGTGAGATACCCGCTCTCGGCGGCAGCTGTGAGAGTGTCGAGGTACGAGGAAGATGGGAGGTCGACAGCAGTCTCATCGGCGTCGACGTGACCACGGGCAGCGAGTAGCGGGTTGCGAGTGAGAACCCGTGTGTGGCGCTCGTGGTTGGCGAGAGTCTGGATCGTCTGAATGGTGATGTCGCCAGCTCGTGGGTCCATGAAGCAGTCGGTTCCCGAAGAGAGCATGACGATTCCTTGCCCGTGTTCGGTAGAGTTCCACGTTCGCTTTCGGTCGAGAATCCCCGGAAGTCGCTCTGGGATGGTATCCCGGTAGAGGACGTAGTCGCCCCATTCTTTTTGACCGTCGTCGACATCGACTTCCTCGGACAACATCTTCCCTCGGGTCCGGATATTCGGGGAATTAGGGACATAACAGAACTTACAACCGTGAGAACACCCCGTGGCAACATTCACGACGTAGTCACAGAGGTGCTTGCTATTCAGTGCTGAAGTTGAGAGAATTGTCTCGGTCGGGTCGCGGGCTGTTGTCGGTGAAGGCATTTTGTGAATTAGTCCTGTGTCGTGGGGGGCGCTTCGAACTGGTTGAGGCTGGTTTGGTCGTTGACGTCGACGTCTTCGGGGGCGAGGTCTGTACCAACCGCATTGTAGCCTCGGTCGAGCGCTGCCTCAATTGTTGTCCCTGTGCCGACGAACGGGTCGTAGACTACGGGGATGTCGGTCGGGTCGCACTCGCATTCACAGCCCCAGTCATCAGCTGTGAGGGGGTCGTCGACGACGTGGGGGGTGCCACATTCCGGACAGACTCCATCCGGTGCGGTCAAAGACAGCGCACGTTCGACAAGGTCAGTGGGATAAGGGGCTGCGTGTCCAGAACCGGTCTGTGCGGGTGGGAATCGCCAGACATCCCCTTCTCCGTATTCTCGGGCGAACTGGGTGGGCGTTGTAACGTATCCAGTCGTCACTTCTGGGACAAGCCAGTAAATCTTCTCTGTGGTGTTTTTAAGTCGATCTTGAACCGGAGTCGGCTTGGAGCGCGTCTTTGCCCACTGGATAACGTTGGGGCAGAGCCAGCCCCTCTCAAGGAGTTCCTGTTGAACACTCGCTGGGGCGGCCGTGAGTGACTTATCGACGTAGGTGTCGCCCAGATTCAGGAACAATGAGCCAGTGGGCTTGAGAACTGCTCGACAGGCTTCAACCACGTTGGCGATCGTCTCCGAGTACTGGTCAAGCGTCTCCTCTTCCCCGATCTGGTCATTATGGCCGTAATCTCGTTGAGACCAATATGGGGGGCTTGTGACGACGACGTCGACGCTGTTTCTGCTGAGTGGGTTCGAAGGATCTTCGACGAAGGACTTGAGGTTGCGTGCGTCGAGTTCAAACGTTTCGTGTGAGTTTTTTGTTGGCATGAGTTGGAGGATTGCTTGGTGACTTCACTGGAATATTCACCCTCTTGCTAGTATGGTGACTGTGGGAATCTAAGCCCGCTGGTGGACTAGAGGATGGTCACCCATCTCAAGATAAAAACACCGCTGACGGTTGGTTGTCTGTTTTTTCATACTTGACAGGGTAACGTGTGTT
The DNA here is from genome assembly GCF_005435135.1 of Halorubrum sp. ASP1. NCBI lineage: Archaea > Methanobacteriati > Methanobacteriota > Halobacteria > Halobacteriales > Haloferacaceae > Halorubrum > Halorubrum sp. ASP1. The sequence continues at coordinate 6,496 of NZ_SGUA01000007.1, forward strand.
ACAATAGACTTGGGGTAAGTCATATATTGATTGACCTAGAAGGAGCCACAGAATCGCCAAAAGCGCTGGGTTTAACAATGAATTGTTCGACCTGTGAGTTGGCATGAAGGAATCCGCCGGAGGCCGTGGCCGCCGTGTTGTTGGTGAGGGCGCAATGGTCGTCTCGAATCGGGTGTCGCCCGATCTTGATGAAGAAATCATCGATGGGCTACTGGATGAGGGTGTTGTTGGACTCGTCGACTACGGGATTGGTCCGTCGCTTGATTCGGATCTTCTTGACAAGTCTAATGGCCCCGGTCGTGGGTCGCTGAACTCTCTCAAGAAGTTTTCTCGCGTAGGCGGCTACCTTGTTGCTCACAAAGATGGTCTCGAACGCGTTGCCGTTGGTCGGGCGCGTCCCGGCTCGCTTCGCTTCGAGAAAGTTGAGATGTCTGATGGCTCTGAAAAGGTGCTCAAATGCGTCCAACTCGATGCGTATGGTGAAATCGGATCAGATGAATTCGACGAGGTGCGTCGGATCGCCTCTCGCGAGGGCCTGTCCCGGCACACGTTTGCTGATCTGGATCGCGAAGAAGAAATCGAGGAAGTCGTCGCCGCCGTGACTAAGCTCGAGCGGGACGGTCGGCTCACGTACCGGTGAAGTAGGAAGTTTGGGCGGCTATTTTCCGACGTGCTTAGTTCTGTGCGCCGGCCACTGGAGCGGTTCTGTATGGATCATCTTGCTTTTCTTTCGGTGCTGTTGCGGGGATTGGGGCGTGAGACTTGATGAAGTCTCGAAGCGCTCTACTGACTGACTGCGGTAGGTAGCCCTTCTGATGGATGTCGGTGGAGATGGGGTCGTCAGGAGTCGTCTCCAGTTCGCACTCAAAGATGGCGCTCCCGCAGTACACTACAGCAGCTGTCGCTCTGAACAGGTACGGTGACCGTCCATCGGGGTCAGCGCCACTCATCTCGATATCGTCTGGCGTTGGCGAGCCGTATGGTGTAAACCACCACCGAGTGAACGCGAGCAGTTCAAACGCATCGAACCCTGTCGGCGCGTCGTGAACGGGGATGGTGTCCCACCCAGTCGCTCGAATCTCATTCCCATTCTGGTCGGTGGGGATGGTGGCGTTGTCTTCGATCGCGTCGACAATCTCACTGCTTACCGCGGCGGCGTCATCTCGTGCACGTGGGTGGGAGTCTGGAGGAAGCGACGGAGCCAGCTCTTCAGGCAATTCTGGCGAGTCCAGTTCAGTGATACTCGGTTGGCTCGGATCTGTAGACATGCGCCCCACGTCTGACTGGGATGGGACTGCCGGCGGGGTATCGAAGACGTTGTCGCCCCTTTCGTCGCGAGCGTTTACTGCGTGCTTACGAATTGTCTCCGGCACGAGCATGTGGTGGGCGTCGACGAGTTCCCGGAACCGAATCTGGTCGCCAGCGAGGTGTTCTAGCTGTGGCGGGACGCTGATCAGCGCGGGAAGTCCCCCATCAGGAATCCGGGCAAACGGATCTGAGCCGGATGCTGCCGCTGCGAGTACCCAGAGCCGGTGGTAGTCAGACATCTCTGTACCGGGGAACGCAACGACCGTGGAGTGTGGGGTTGCTCCGACGATATCGGTTGTCTCGAGAACCGGATTTGGTATCATGTGGGTCGACGCGGTGTCTTGTGACGCGTTCATCCGGTCTTCTACTCCCCGGAACGCTTCTTCAGCAGCCATTGATAGTGCGCCGTCGAAGTAGATCCGCTTGATAGCTGATGAAGCGACGGCCTCATCGAACCTGACGGCTGAATCAAACTCAATCGACATTGGATTGTTCGTCGCCACGGCCCGATCGGAGACCGTACCCAGCATGCTAACGTACTCTTTCGGCCAATCGCCAATCGGGAGTTCCGCCTGAAGGCGGAGGAGGCCGTGGACGGAGATCCGGCAGCTGATTGGGATATTGACCGTTCCCGCCTCTGTTTGGAGCTGGAGATGGAGCTCCGGGGTAGACTCCCTAGAGAGGGCCGTCCCTGTGGTAGCGATTACGGTCGCTTCGTGCTTCGCTACCGCCTTCCCGTCTGGCAGCCCCGTCCCCTCCGGAGATACAGTTGCCGGTGTGAGGGCAACCTGTCCTGCTGTTGACTTCCCGGTCGATGGGGGATCGTGAGCCATTCTACATGACCATATCCGCTCCTTGATTTAAAAACCCGTGTCCAAATCAGGCGGCTTCGAGACGTGGGTTGTGGGTCTTTGCCCAGCCTCTTTTTACGATGGGCGAAGCAGTGAGTAGCAGGCGATGAAATTCAACCACCCGTTCGAGTATCAACAGTTTTTCTGGCCCAGCTTGAAGGCCTGTGCTCAAACGCCATCGTATATTGGCCTCTCACTGGTAGCGGTCATCATGGCGGCTACTGTCTCGTTGACTGCGATCACGCTCAACCCCACAATTGGGGGTGTATTCACCTTGCTGGTCGCGCTCCCGGTCACAATTGGCTTCCTTTCGGTTCTGGCGCTGACGATGGTTGTCGCTCAAGAGGCTGAGATTGACTTGACTGCGCGGAAACTACTCGCTGGGGCACGAGCTCGGTTCCGCTGCTGTTGGAGTACGTTCATCGCCAATTCATTCGTCTGGAATGTTGGTGTTGGTGCTGCCAATGGCGTCGTGCTCACTATCGGCGGTGGTGTCCTGTACTTAGTCTCTGCCGGCGCTGAACCGTCTTTTAATTCGGGGCTGGGGCTCGCTGTTTCGGGACTGATGGTGCTTGGTATCTGGATTGTCGGGATGCTTGGAGCGTACTCGCTACAGTTTCTCGACATCGCTACTTCCTGTGGGAATCTACGATCGACGGCAAGCATCCAAGAAGCGTTTGACCTTCTTCAGTCCGATTGGCAGACAATTCTGCCTTATTTCCTTCTCAGAGTCACTGCGACGGTTTTCGCGGTCGCGTTTCTTCTCCCCGTTGCCCTCCCGCTGGTTGTGGGGGTCGGAGCTATCCCGTCAGGCTTTGAATCTGGGCTCTTCCTCTTCGCTTCAGGTGGCCTCATCGGTGTGATTCAGGTCGCACACGTCTTGTTTTATCAATCTGTCTCCGGTGTGGCCCCGAACGTTCGCGACCAAATCCTCACTAGCATGGCTACCGAGGAAGGTGCCTCTCCGACGTCGAAGGAGTCGCCGTAACGCAACCGAAAATGAAGCTGTGGATCTAGCTAGAAATCGGGAGTTGTGTGGTAGTTCGACCACTCACGCGACGTACACCATCGACGACAATCCACACACACGACTCGGTCTTTGTTGATATCCCTGACTACAGCGCTCGTACAGTTTGGGCACCGGCCGATGGCGTCGAACCGGTCTGGAAGCGACGGAATGTCCCCATGACTCGATTCGTCCGGGCCAGACAGCTCAAAGTCTGACAGCGGCGTCGTTGCTGTCTGAGCCGATCCCTGAACGGCGAACTCTTGGTCTATCAGGTCTGATGCTGTCTTGTCAGACTGTATTTGGTTCGGCGGGATACGCTCAATCCGGGAGATGGTACGATCGTCAGATGGGGAGTACAGGCCGCTGGTTTCGAGATCCGTGTCCTCCGGGAGGCTTTCGCCTTCGTACCGAGCCAGAAGTGGCTTCGCTGCTGTGTTCCATGCGACTCGAAGTGTGAAAAGCGTCTCCGATAGGCCGTCCTTTTCCAAGACTGCGATAAACTCACAGTCTTGTTCTGGACCTGCCTCAACCGATTTTGAATGAGTTCGAGTAGAGTACGGGACAGAGATCTCATCAACAGATCCGTCGAATGGAGTGTTCGGGAACCAATCAGTGTCCACTACTGTGAATGGGGCTCGGTCGGTATCGATGATCACCTCCATCCCACTGCGGAGACTCCGAGAGATAGAATTCAACCATGCTGTATCGAACCGGAATGCCTTCACCGACTCCGGAAATGCGATTCCATGTTCTGTCTCGATATCCGCATTTGAGTCGATTGTATATCCGTGGTTTGAATCATTGGAGCCGTCGCTTGGATTGGAGGTCATCAGTCTACCGTCTATTCTGAAACCTATTGCTTATAATATCCCTGTTTCAATCAACTGGCATTTCTCAACGGTTTACCTGCCGGCCACCGAAGTTGAACGCTACTGTCAAGCGCCCGTGGCCTGTCCATACCCCTTCGGTTTAGTCGGCGGAGAGCTGGTTGCGCGTTCTGCTACTTCCAAAAGCTAGTTGGTCTCGGTGATTGCTCGAGCCTGAGGAAAAATCGAGAAGAAGCTCTCGCGCCTCAGCGTGGGAAAGGCCTCAACGGCTAGGGTTAGGTGAGGAAACGTCTGCTATGGGGACAGAGGGCTCACTAGTGCCCTGCGTCCCACGATAAAAATCGTCTGGGAGAGTGTACTCAACTCTATCCACCAAGAGTGACATCAATTCTCTGGTGGCAACTTCATGTGAATCTGAGACCGTTGTGTCTCCCATACATCGGGCGAAACCAATCGCTACATTGGACATGGTCTGTGCGAGCCCCTCACGGGTGAAGAGTCCGTGATGGCGCTCTGAGGGCCAATCGGTGAATCTCCCAGCCGAGTCATGGCTCTCAATTGCAGTTAATAGGCCGTATTTGATCCCATTTGGAATGTCGGGCTTGCTTTGGGCCTCGCTAGTATTGAACATATCCTGCAAAATGGATGACGACGTTGGGTGCGGCTGGCCTCGACTCGTCTCGGGGCTATCGTGTTCTGGGCTGTCCACTACCAGAAGATCCATCTCGCGAAGGATCTCCGGGTCGACGTCTGTTTGGTCAAGTGCTGTAAAGCTGGGATCGAACTCGTTCCCTTTTGGTGGAGAAATAGTAGCGAATGTTGCTGATGAGCGAACCGTCCTGTTTTGTCCTCCAATCGAAAGTGTGTACGAACCAGTTGATATCACTGAGAGCAATGCGTTTCGCGTCTTTGTGGAGAGTTCTTCTGGGTAGGTGATGACAACTGTCGATACCTTTTCATCGGAGATAACGCCAGCTTCGATCTCCCCATCTACTACGCACCCAATAACATCGTCAAAGCTAGCCTCTTTCCCATTAACATGAACAACGTCGTCGATACCTTTTGATATCGTCCGGCCGACCGACTCAGCTGTTTTTGGAATCGGCGTTAAGTAAGCGACATTAATCCGGTCTGCTGGATGAAATCTATTAATCAACTGGAGCGTCGCAACTAAACCTGCTAGTTCGTACCCGTCGTTAGTGAGGGCTTCGGGGGCGTGCTTGAGTTCACCCCGAAATCGCTTATGTAGATCGGATGCGCCTTGTACTTGTCTCATTTTCCAACTGTACTTCGTGTGTTATTTTAAGGATTGGCATATTCTTGCTTGACGTTTCAGGCCTTCTACCTATTATACTACTAACTATACTCATCCGCAGAAATAGTAATTTATTATATATTATCTGGAGGGGAACGGTGAGCATTTTAACCCGCGAATCTGGGATTCAAATATGAATAGTCCAGCTACCCTTCAGGAAGCCGCTAATAGAACTTTGTCAAGAAATGAGTTCGGGTCATTGCTACGTTATGGCCTGCCTGCCAGTGTAATTGGGCGTAATCAAATGGTGTTTGCTTACACTGGTGGATCACCTATCTTGGCTCCAAAGGACATCGTGAAGTCTGACAGTATGGCACCCGTGGTTCGCGAGAGTAGTGGCAGTATCAACCTCGATGCGCTTCGGGATAGTGATCCTGAGCTCTGTGACCGACTTACGAATTCAATCGAACCGGTAGATTTTGAACATCTGATTGAGTCCGTTTGCGATACGGGTGATTATGATCGTAGTGAGGCCGAGGTTGTGGCGTACTACGCTTACTTCGGGCGCTGGTTAACTGACGGCGATATTGCGGATCGGCTTGGCATCTCTGAATCTCTGGTTCAGGAGCGGCTATCGTCTGCCTCCGTTGGTCCTCACTGAAATTCACTTAGCGTCGTCGCTGTACCCGCTGATCGGACGCTATTTGGGTCGAAGTTACACAGTAAGTGTTCTTGTACTTGATTCGTACCGTGTTGCGCGTTCATTGAGTGGCTGTGTGAGCGTGTTTTTGAGTAGAACCTGCTGGAGTCGGGGATGTTATCAGTTGATATCAAGACCTGTGGACCATTTTTGATCTGCGCAAGTGACTGGATTTGTTGGAAGAAGTCGGTAAATTCGAAACCGCCGGCAGTGTCCCCGTATCTGTGCTCGGTCCCGGAGTACGGAGGATCGCAATAGAGAACAACTTGCTCGCTCGCTTCCTGTTCAGGTCGATTGCGGAAATGCCTTAGAATGGCAGAATAGTCTTCGCAGGATATTGTAACGTCATCAAGAAGCTCAGCGAATCGAGGAAGCCGAGAGAGTGAATTCGCCCATTGCTTGGCTGAATTTCGACGGCCTTTGGCGGTTGCCCTAAAACCAGTTAGCGATTCAGCATCGCCCCCAAACTGTGTTCGCCGGATGAAATAGAACCGAGCTGCCCGTTCAATCGGGTCACTAGGTCGCTTACCGTCGAAAAATTGAGCCCCCCATTTTTGATGAAGCTCTCGGCTGTACGGGATTGTTTTGAGCCTCTCAATGAGCTCAGTAGGTTCGTCTCTAAGCGTTCGGAAAAACTGTGACACATCTCGATTCGCGTCATTGAAATGCGGTTGGTGAAGGTCGATCTCCGCGTGTTCTCTTCCCGCAAGGAGAACTGCCCCTGATCCACCAAACACAGAGACAAATTCCGAGTGAGCAGGAACCTGATCTAGTATCCAATCTGTGAGCTGTGCTTTATTTCCGGGCCATGGAAATGGTGTCTGACTCATCTTAAGGGTGGTTCACATCACGGCGCCGCATCGAATGTCACCTCGTAGACTTTGAGCCTATCTGGTTCGTGATTTTCGGCTCTGTTGAAATCCTCAGAGAGTTACAGGTTCGTCCTGTAATTCGACGAGATGAGCACCCTCCCAAAGTCACAGTTACTCCGATTTACAGAGAAGGCGATCAATCTGGCACGCCGAGCGGTTTCTCGATACTCTTCAAAATTCTCCAAACATCGTTATACACTCCCACAGCACGTTGTTCTGCTGTGCCTCAAAGTTCGGAAGAATACGACCTATCGTGGCCTGCTTGACGAGTTGATCGAGATGCCACGCATCCGTCGTGTTCTTGGCTTAGTCGAACTTCCCACGCCATCAACGCTCTGTAAAGCGTTCAATCGGCTTGATATGGCCGTATGGCGTGTCTTATTGACCCTCTCAGCGACGCTACTTCCGACAAGTGGCGTCGTTGGAGTCGATGCGTCAGGATTCGATCGTAGTCACGCCTCGAAACACTACACGAAACGAGCCGAACTCACGATTCAGCAACTCAAAGTGACTCTACTGGCCGATACGAGGGTGAACGCAATTATCGATTTACACGTGACGACGACACGAAAACACGATAGCCAGATTGCTCCGTCGTTGATCAAGCGCAATCTCGAGCATATTGACGTCCTGCTCGGTGACAAAGGGTACGACGACCAGAAAATCAGACGACTTGCCCGTCAACACGACGTTCGTCCACTGATTAAGCACCGTGAGTTTACATCGCTCCACAAGGCATGGAACGCACGCTTAGAGGCTAATCTCTACGGCCAACGAAGTCAATCCGAAACCGTCAATTCAACACTCAAGCGGAAGTACGGTGCGTTCGTCCGCTCACGACGATGGTGGAAGCAATTCCGTGAGCTCACCATCGCCTGTCTCATTCACAATCTTGACCGATCACTCTGACCGGTCAAGATAGTTTCCACACACTGTTCAGTCCAGACTATTATCGGACAGTCACGAGACCCGCGAGAACGAGTAATGCACTATACGAAATCCCTAACAGCGGGGTGCTGAGACTGGAGGTCGAATCAATTGTGAGCCAGAGCGCAGTACCCAAGCAACTGAGCGCGACGAGTGAGCTGAAGATTTCGATACGACGTGGCTTGGCAGTCCCAGTACGGAATCGGCTATACAGAGCGTGTCCAAGCACAGCGATAGGGAAGACGCCTGCGACCACGACCGCGAAATGAACTGCAACCACGCCTGCCATGTTGAGTGCTGGTATAATGTCTCTCATAAGTGTCCCAAGAGCGTATACTCCGAGCAACCCCACCAAGAGAACCGCAAGGGAACGTTCGACGCTACTGGCCGACGGACGCGGGAAGCGGGAAACCGTCTTACCCATGCTAAACTCTCTCGTCCAAAGCGTCATAAAGTCACCGTCAAGAAGCCGAGATACTCTATTGAATAGTTCGCAGTCCTCATCGGCCAACTGTTTCAGGCAAGAATATACCTAATGAATAGGATTTCAACAGAGCCTGATTTTCCCAATTCATGAACGCTCTGACCTTGGGGATCAGGCTTTGGGCTTCGTCTTGGGTACGTCCTATCGCAAGTTCTGGGCCAATTCTAGCAAACGGGTCTTCAGTCGTGTTTGGATCGTCTGTACAAACGGCATACAGTGTCGTTGAAGTCGTTGACATGGTTCACCCTATCTCACACAAAAAATTGCTTTGACCCGCCTCTTATCATATATCAGTAAGCGCCTTCTGTGAACCGGCCTCGGTGCTTGACGTCGCACCCTCCTGAGTAGGTTTGAATTGGTCAGTGAATTCAAACCCGTAGTTGCGCACTGCCTTAACACCCACATGTGAGGGGCTGGGCCAAGGCTCAAGACAGAGTGGGGGGCTAGTCGTCACGTAGATGTAATAAGGCGTGCCGCTCGAGTGATCCCACTCTGCGATATACGTTGGAATGTACACGTACTCGTTGGCAATTGGCTGAACGTATGACTCTCGATGGAGGGCATCTGTCGGCGGGTTGATCATGTAGCAAGCGCTGCCGTAAGCATACTGTTCCGCAATATCTCTGAACGTCCGATTATCTACGATAACGTCTTTGAGTCGATCTGTTACGTACTCTAGAGACTTCGTGATGTCCTCTATAGAGCTTGAGCAGGTCGGGAAGCCCGGGGTAGTATACAGGAATTGGAGGGTGCGCTCGACCGGATCTTCAGGGCGGTCGCCTAGTTCAATATCTTCCCGCCAGCGTTGGAGCGTATCCTTGCTGGGGTTAATCTCTGTAAGGCGATTGACGAGCTCAGTGCGGTCCGTATGGAGTGTCTCGTACAACACGACGAAGTCGCTGTTAGGGTCGTTAATCACCTCATTTTTGCTTGGAGGCTTCTGGAATAGTAGTGTGCCACGGTGCGAATGCGTTTCAATATAGGTCTCATGTGCGGGGAGCTGTTCGATGAGCCATTCTGCGTGAACCGATATGTGTCGGTTATCTGGATGAATTTCTGAGGACATGACTTTTACAAATTTTCAAATGACAATGTCTGGACGCTAATCCGCCTCAAAAAACGCGCTCCCGTCTTCTCGTGCGACAGCTTTGGCGATTCTCACACAACACGGGCACCAGACAAGGGGACTCCCTCTCGGTCCGCTCACCGCTGCGGCGGTCTCGCGAAGAGTGCCGTCACATACGGTCTGAAAAATCGGTAGGTCCACGAGAACAACAGTAGCACCAGAGGCCCAGAAAGCACAATTAAGGCGATGTGTGCGTCTGAAAGCCCCCCTCGGCCTACGAACCCCGATGTGAGGAACTGTACACCGCCGATCAACCACGCGAGGGTAAACCAGCTGAATTCCCCGAGTCGGTTTCGGCTGATCGGGGCGGGTATCCTCACCATCTGTACTGACAACTATGCTGCGTTCTCTTTTTCCTTGCGGGCGTACAGTCACTCGTCAACTGGGTAGCCGCGGTCGGTTCTATCTTCATATGTTAGTAGCTAGTGCTAACATCTGGGCTGGTGGGTTAGCATCCGAAGCGGCTATTGATGATAAACCTCAACAGACACATCTTCAGGTATCTCCAGCTGACTTTGCTTCGTTGCGGGGCTACAGAACTCATCGAGAGTTCCGCTCCATGTAGGCTCTCCTGCGGAGACATTACACGTCTGGTACAGGCTCTTCCAGAGGTGGGCCCGGTCGTATACTGAGACATCTTGTGGCATCAGTGTGAACACTGAGCTTGACGCGGTGACGAGGAGTTTGTGCTTCATCCTGCTCATGGCGACATTGAGGCGGTTGGGTGCGAGGATGAAATCAGACTCATTGTGGAGGAACTGGGGGTCAGCAGCGGTTGCAGAGACGGTGATAATGTCACGCTGGTCGCCTTGGTAGCGCTCAACGGTGTCAACGTCGGCGTCGGTGACGGCCGTGCTCAAGAGGCCACGCTGAGCATTGTGTGGGGTAACGATTCCGAATGTTTCCTTTGGGTGTCTGTCTTCAGCGAGAGTGTGACAGATTGCTGCCTCGACTGGGTTTGACTGCTGGCTCGTCATATCGTCGTGAATGATAAGCGTGAGCGGTTTGTCGGGGTTGAGAGCAGCTGCGGAGCCATCAGTAGAGGGCGACGGGTCAGGTGTAGTCCATGTTCGCTCTGTGTTGTAGGTCAAGTTATCCTGTTCGTATATGTTCTGGCTCAGGAAGTCGGTGACTTGCTTGTGTGACCTGTAGCCTTCTGGGAGCTGGATGAGAGGGACGTCATAGTCGATGTCACGGAGTTCTGGGAGTAGGGTATCTGCGTCGATCTCCTCGACCGTGTCGAGGGGAAGATCTCCACGCAGGAGTCGGACGAAGTCAAGTAGAGAGAGGTTCCCAGCGTACTCGAGGATAGTGCGACGCGTCTCACCTTCCCATTCGTGTTTACGGATAGGGGGCATCTGCCTGTGGTCGCCTGAGAGGAGGAACTGTGCTGACGGACGCGCGAAGGCACCTGCGAGAAGGAACGATGGGAGACTCGTCATTGACGCCTCGTCGACGGCGACAAGATCGAAGAACCCTACCTGTTCATCGAGCCATTCTACAGGGCTTGTATCTGGATCGAGATTATCTATCAGCTTGTAGAGCCGCGCAGGTGTGGTGAAGATCATTGTATGCGGGCGATTTGAGGTCCCCGTCGCACTCGCCGGCAATGGACCACCAGACTGGCCGTCGCTCTTCCCCTGCGTTCCTTCATTCTCTTTTTCGTCGCCAGCTGCTCCAAAGAGCCCTGTAAGTGTCGTTTGGCCGTCGACCTCCTGTTCAGGATCAGGGTTGCGTATCGGTGCGGTCCCGGCGCCGTGTTCTGAGAGGGTGTGTTGTGCGGTCTGGTTGTCCCGAATGCGGGTGGCAATGTCCTCGAATGACAACCCTCCGCTTGTTTGGTCATCTTCATCGTAACTGAGGTACGAAACGCCCTCTAATTGCTTCTCTTCTCGTGGCGGGGTGCCCACAAGCCGGATGAGGTCCGTATCAAACTCAATTGGATTGATCCCCTCGCTGGCCTGAGTTGTTGCGCCCTGTACTCGGGTATCCGTTGCGGTTACGTCGGGGGAGGCAGTGTAAAGCGGGGAGGACTGATAATCTACGTATGTACTTGCGACGTCCTCGAGTGCCTCGTCGATTGCCTTGTTCGACTCAGCGACTACCAGACTGATCGTTGAGTCGCCGTCGACGCCGGCAGCAAACAATCTGGAGAGAAGCGCTGGCGCCAGCGCACCGCTTGTTTTTCCAGTACCCGGAGGCCCTTGTAGGGCGACTAGTTGTGAGGTGTTCTCCCTCGCAAATGCCTTCTGTGCGTCATTGGGTTCGAATTCGAGTGTGTTGGATGCCCAATCGATGAACGCCTCTATCCCCCGGTCGGGGAACCTGTCTGTTGTCGGGATGGGTTCTGGTTCTCCCGGCGTTGTCGGGGTGTCTGTCAGTAGAGAATTGATGAAGCCAGCCGCAAAGCCTCCACTCTTAGAGTCGCTGAGCGCTTCATAGATGCGTTGGCTAGTCAAATCGTCAGGGCGTTCATCCAGAATGAAGACTGAGTTCTTTTCGAAAAGGACTGTACCGTTGTCGGCTTCGCTCGCTTCAACCGTCCAGTCGTCATGGTAGTATTCGAACTCAGTCTCGTTTTTGTAGAAGTACCCCGGCAGCGCACTGAAAGAGATGCGTCCGCTATTGAGGTCAAGCGTATTCAGGGTGATCGGGACGCCACGCTTGAGCTCCCCCGGGCTCGTTGATTTAGGTTGTAGATTGTCGGTGAGCTCATTTGCGACGAGCCATGAGCCCATTCCATCTTCTCCCGCTCCTGAGTGACGGCAGGCGTGGGCGATGACCTCCGGGTTTTCGAAGAACCATTTATACGCCACCCATCCTTCGACAATCAGATTATTCGAATTCTCGTCGATTTTAGCTGACTCAACGGCCATTGGGATGGATCGCCCACTCGCAATTCGGCTTCTTATAGGGCGCTCCAGATGGTCATCGAGATCAGACTGAGCTGTATCGTGTTCGAGGTGGAGGTACTCCATGGAAGCCTGCTTCAGGTCTGATGTGCCGAGAGAAAACTCGTTAAACAGGTCGTCAGGGAAAGCGGTCTTGTCAGTTGCGAGTGCCTTGTGATCGACGCTCCGTTCGATGTGATTTAGCGCATGTGCGAGGCGCCCTGCCATCGTTTCGACGTCTTCGTTCGCCAACTCTACTGGGTCGTCGTCGGTCGGATCAATATATCGGAATTCACTCAGCGGTGGTGCCTCGTCGTAGTGTTCGCCGAGAGAAGCGATGAAATCGTCTGATAGGTAGCCTTCTGCGGCCGCAAGATATTCGATTGGTACTTGATTTGTCGCTGTCGGCCATAATGGAAACCGTCCGTCTGGGCTGGTGTCTGCGTTCTGTTCCGGGTAGAGCGTCGGTGTAGGAGACGCCGATGTATACGGCGCTTCGTACCCGAAGAACTGGAAAGTGAATGCTTTTCTTAGATTGATTTCTGTCCCGTCTGTTCGCTCGTACTTCATTGAATGCGCAGGTAGGGCTTCACCTGAGCTTCCCGCCCGGAGGAGACTCCAGTACTGGAGTAGCCCATTAGCAGGTGTTCCGAGCGCGAATTGAGAGCTGATCGCAGGCTTGACCGAGCTTAATACGTGTTCGTCGATGCCTCCTCGACTCTGGAGGAGATCTGATAAGGTGTCCACTTCAGGAGTATGATCCTTGTTCCGATCAAGTGCGTCAGTAATTGCCTGTGTGTCCCCATCGGTGAATGTGTAGAAGTGAAGTGGGAGCCCGTCGACATCGAGATCCTTTGCCACCGCCGAGATCGCGGATGAAAGCTGGGTTGTGAAGTCGCGGATAAGTTCGCTTTCGGTAGTTCCCGCTTCAGACTCATTCGTAGGAAATGACGGGAGAGAGGCAACAATAGTCTCAGTCACGTCGGCGTTCACGGCTGTCACCCGAGCTGAGATCATCGCGAGTCGGTTGAACCGCGGATCCGTGTGGGGGATCAGGTAGCACCGGATCAGACTCCCCTGCGGGAAAGAGAGTCCGTCTCCGTACTGGGATAGGTCATATCCCGGATCGTCTTCTGGAAGCTTCGCGTCCCGGCTCCCGGGAATCGCTGACGGCCTGACTCCGCCGAGGGCGCTCCCCGATGAGCTCCTGACCAAGCCAAGGTGCGATTGTGCTTGTATGATGTATCGATGGAGCGACTGGCTGAGAGTCGTGTCGCTCATCAAGCTGTCATATGTTTCCTGATACGCGCGCTTGATGTCTGGTTCCGGCTCGTCTCGCGGATTCGGGTCCGTCGGCTTGTACGCTATATTGGCGAGGTCGGCGATGGTTTCAATATCGTATTGCTCAAGGACGGCTTGCTCTCCGGCACTAATACCGAGTGCTCCCAGTGTACCGTCTTCGACAGCGCTTGTGAAACATGCTGTCCGATGGCGACAATTCGTACATTTACTTCCGAGGCTATACCGGGTTTGAGCCGGCGAGCTGTTCCAGATTTTGTTAAAACGCCCACTATCCGAGAGTAGATTCTTAATATCGAGTTCACGACTCTGGAGATCGAAAGATGGCAGTTCGCTGGGTGTTACAGCGGGTGCGTCATACTGGTCCGTACTGATGTTCTGAATCGATTTCTGCTCGGGGATATCAAGATCCGTGTCTCGGGTTATGACACCCCCTGTAATATCCCACGAGAATGGGGAGTCGATATCGTCTGGGATGGATAGCACTCCATCTGGATCCCCCGGGAGAACGTCTACAGTGTCGGTACAGGTGTGGAATCGAGACTGAAGGGACTTCTTCGGTGACTCGTTCGTATCACATGCGGATGGCTCAAGCCACGGGATCGCCGAGAGAAACTGGCGAAGAAGGAGGGTGTAGACCGCAACTTGCGCTTGATGGTACGTCTGGACTTCAGATGATGCCTTAGCGTCGATGATACAGAAACGGAGGTGAGGTTGGCTGACGTCGTCCGTGGCCGGTGTGCCCCCTCCCGTGTCTGTAAGCGGTTTGCTGGCCTCTGTCGCATCACACCGCCAGATGAGTAGTGCGTCCGCTTGACCACCTAACGGCCACGTTCCAAGAGCGGGTGCGAGGTGTGCCTGTGTGATTAATAGGTGACCGTCGGGCGTGGGGTGTGTTGCATACTCATAGATGGCTTCACCAAGGTCTCTGCGACTCTTTTTCCACTTATCAGCTGGAGTTGCTCCATCCGAATATGAGTCAGTATAGTCGTAATGTGTGTGGGCTCTAGCCGAAAGCCTTTGCTCGACAGCACTCTCAAACGCGATCCCGTCCGCGGCCAAGACAGGGCTAAGGGGATCATAGGGCGCATTGTACGAGTACTGTTCAAGATGATTTTCTTCGAACTCTTCACTCACTTGGAACTCAAAGAGCCGGGGACACTCTGAATGTGAGATGTACTGTGCGATATCAGTTGGAGACAGTTTGGGTCTAATCCCCTCTTTCGCTGCTAGCGTCTGCTTGTAGTTCGTTGGAGGATTCTGTGGAGGCATAGTCCAATCACATAGACTACCTGAATATAAAATACCGGCCTAGAGTGGATATGAGGCGCCACTAACTGGAACCCGGCATTTCTAGCAGCCGTAGCGACCGTGGTTTCATATTGGGGGAGAGTATGAATGAAGCATATGAGAGACCCTAACGCTGCTAGTGGCATTGGAGATGAGTCCTCTCGTGGAAGTCCAGACTCGACTTTGGGAGCGGAAGATACCGAACCCGAGGAAGGGGTCCACGATGCTGAAGTGCTAACGGAGACTAGAGAAGCTGTTCAACTAGTTGTCGGGTCGGGACCAAACACTACAACCGAAATCGTATCGAAATCTGACTTGCCAGACGAATTTTGCCGCTCTGGGGCTCAATTTGAGGTTGAGATGAGAGCGGGTACCGCGATCAAGGCACGTCAGACCAAAACATCAGATTGGACTAGATTGTAATTTTTGTCCGGTGTGAACGTTGGGGCTTCCCAAGCGTTCGGATACCATGAGTCGTGTCAGGGGACGGTATCAAAAAGGATAATATCCGGTTGTCAGTGCGTGTTTAGCCACAGAACAGGCCTCTAATCATGGTTTGAGATACGGGCTGATTGAGCGCTTCTGGAAATACCAACTGGGGCGAAAATGCCATTCTATCTTAATAGTAATCTACTGGGATGCGGTGTGCGTATCGTCTGATCTGTACTATCTTCGGTGGGCAATGTCACCGATACTTAACTAAAAACGATAATAGGCTTTAAATACATTGCGTTCAGATTTTACCTCAAGATGACTCAGCCAGTGGGAGCGGGATCAAAATGCGGGTGTAAAGTTGGCGACGTTGCGTCCCAACTTGGTCTTACAGATATTGATGAAGAGTTGGTTGGTCGTTGGAGTGGGGACCACCCTGAACAGATGAGCGTCAGGGAGTTGGCTGATTATTTCAATACCCGAGTTCTCAAAAAACTCTTTGAAGAATCTGACACTGGATTCATGAAGAGCCAAGCAGGCCCATTCTATGATATTTTGTCTCAGGATCCAGATGATGAGGAGTCGCCTCAGTCAGCTCGACGTGACCGCGAGGAACTAATCGAGGATCTTGAGGAATCTGGCTTTGATGTAGATAAGATCACCACGGATTACTTCGTCTCATACCAATCTATCTACACCCATCTCACAAAATGTTTAGAAGTTGAGTCTCCCTCTGCGAAGAATCAGAGTGAGAATTCCCTCGCTAACGATCAAGATACGGTTCGTCGAATTACGGCAAAAGCAGCTAAGATTGGAGAGACATTGATGAATAGGAACGTGGAAGATTCTGACGACGTATCTGGTCGTCTTGAGATTAGTGCTTCCGTTGATATTCGATGCGATGAGTGTGGATACAAAAAGTCTCTCGTGAGTTTTCTCGAGGACGGTGGGTGCTATTGCTCCGATGTCCATGTTGAGGACAAAAATTCTGAGAACGGTGGTTCGGGAGATGCCAAAGTGAGGAAGGAGTCAGACGGCGGCAATACTGTTGCTGACGGTGTTGGAGAGCAAGCGCTCCCGACTTCCGTTGAGGACAAGTAATTTGTACCTAGTGGACTGATATTTATAGAGTTAACAATGAGTAACACATTTAAACCGGCTAAAATTGGCATTACGAACCTTGGTGGCATTGATAGCCGATCGGCAGCGCTCGAGCCCGGCATCAACATTCTTTCCGGAGCGAACGCGACTAATCGTACTTCTTTCTTAGAGGCACTTGCGACAGGGTTGGGAGGGTCTTACTCTTCTGTGAAGTCAGGAGAAGACGCCGGTAGCGTCATAATCCAGTTGGGCGATGAAGAATACACTCGAGAAGTCACAGATAAGGGCGCTAATTCGGTTGTATCTGGAGATGGCTATGTAGACGATGTGACTGACATCGCTCCATTCGCATGGTTGTTTATGGACAATGACATCCGACAGGCCATGCGGAACTTAGACACTAGTGGGCTTGCGGATCTGGCGATGCTGCCTGTGGACAAGGCTGCTATTGAGGCTCGAGAAAGAGAGTTAGTAAATCAGAAGCAATCGCTCGATGAGCAAATTCAGGAAGCCAAACAGAAACAGGATCAAGAAGTTTTAGCTCAAGAAGAGCTTACTTCGCTTGAAGATAGGAAAGCGGAGTTAGAGGAGAAAATCGCTCAGAAGCAAGAAGAAATTGAAGCTGCTGATGATGAGAGTAGCGATCAGGATGAACGAAGCAAGCGGCTTGACACTCTTTCATCTGATAGGAAGTCTTTGAGGGGGGATTTAGACGATCTCGAAGGGAAGATTGAGCGAGCGAAATCACGGATTGAGTCTCTCGAAGAGAGTCGAGAATCAACAATTGCTGATCTTGAAGACGCGCGCTCAGCGTTCGGCAATCTTGACGTAGATCCAGATGCTGCTGAAGAACAGCGTCGTGAGATCCAGACTCGAGCAGAAAGATTGAACGACACGGTCAGCGCTATCGATTCGGTTGTGTCGTTCAATCGTGAGATGCTACAAGATGACCAGAGTGCCTTGCGAGAGAGATTAGCGGGCTCTGAGGGCGAGTCTGACGTTCAAGATATCACACAGCAGCTCTCACAGGGTGAAATACAGGAAGATGCTTCTGTGAATTGTTGGACTTGTGGCTCAGAGACGAGTGTTGCGGATATAGAAGATCAAATACGAGCGCTCAGCGAGCAGCGTGAAGCACTGAGTGAGGAGGCAGACCAACTTTTAGATAGAGCAAGTCAGCTACTAGACGATGCTCAGAGGTATAGAGAACTTGAGGGTGAAATAACGCGGCTTGAAAATCAGAAAGAAGACCTGAAAACACAGATCGAAGAGAAGCAATCGGATATTGAAGAGTGGAAAGAGGAGCGTGAGAACACGCAACAGCAGATCGCGGATCTAACAGAGGAAATAGATGAATTGCAGTCTGAGATACAGGAGGAAGACGATGAAGAAGATAAAATTGTCTCGTTAAAATTAGAACGCAAGGATCTTGAGGGTGATCTCAGTAGTGTAGTCAAGCAGATTGAGCTGGAGAAAGAAAAACTCAAAGAGGCTGAAGAGGCCAAAGAAAACGAAGAAGAGCTGGAAGAAAAGCGTGAGAGTGTACAGGAAGAGCTGACCTCTGTGCGCGAGAAAATTAGCGATCTGGAAGAGGAGGTCGTTGAACGATTCAACAGCCACATGGAGGACCTTATCGACATCCTTGACTACGGCAACCTTTCGCGCGTCTACATTGACAGAAAACAAGAGACACAGAGAGGGACGTCAGAAACAAAATTTGATCTCCAGATTGTTCGGGAAACTGCTGACGGGTCAGTAGTCCGAGATGACCTCTCGAATCTGTCAGAGAGTGAGCGAGAGGTTGTGGCGATCGCTTTTGCGCTCGCTGGATATCTGACTCACGACATATCTGAGAGGATGCCGTTCATTCTATTCGATTCGGTTGAGATGATCGACGGGGAACGTCTCAAGCGATTGCTTGACTACTTCGAGGAAGATTCAGAATATATCGTAGCTGCGCTCTTGAAGGAAGATGCTGATATCGTTTCTGGTGAGTCGACTAACACTGTTGCTTTTGACGAGTCTGCTCTCGCTGACTAACCTTTCGCGATTCCCTCTGTTTTTCGGCTGTCACTCTAGTTGGTCGGGGTTGTCTGCGTACTTTCCTACACGCATCACCCAGAACTTATCGTTCACTTCTAGTATACGTTCTCGCTTGAGTGCGACTGATAGGAGGTTTTCAACTTGCTCCTGACTGATCTCGTTTGATTCGATCTGGTTGTAGACGTCCTCTGGGGTTACGGGTTCATTGTTTGCCACGATGTCGACAACTTCGTCCAGTGATGTTGGAGCGTCCATGTCAAGTGTGGATCAAAGTTATATCGACTCTCTCAAAAGACTCGCGCCACCGGCCGTGGCTTTTCCATCACTACGGTTTTGCGACCCCGTTGTAACTATGTGTGTTCGCTATCTTCTCTATCGTATGGCTGGTAGAGACTTGTCTGAGTGTGTTGAGTCAAACGGTACCATCACTGGCCGCCGTAGACTGCTCTCATCGATTGGGGCGGTAACAACCTTCGGCTTGTCTGGGTGCTTGGGATCTGCTGAAAGTTGGCGAGAAACCGCTCTCAGAGAGGAGGACAAGAGCGAGCCAACTGGTGGCTCAAATGCTACTAAAGACGCCTCTGAGAGTGCTACTGATATTCAGACATTCCCAGACGGGTATGGAGCAGATGGCGTTGTCTCGTCTGTAGATGTCATTACTCAATTGGTCGCTTTCTTACGCGAATCTAATCTCACTTGTGAGGTTGAATCGGCCTATCGCCCAAACGGAAGCGAGCTCGCGTGGCGACGTCACGGTACGTTTAGGCGCGACCCTGAAGCAAATCGTGCAGTAGTAGATTACCAATCTGATGGACTTGATGAGCAGAACCGGTCGGCCTCTGTTGACGACACAGTACTACACCAAGGCTCTATTGAGAGCGAGTTCGAGTCACAAGGGCGCGCGGTAGACTACTTGCTACAACCGATCGGACGAGTCATCGAGCGCTACTTGATACGATTTGATCTGGCTATTATTGGAGAACCCGACCCGGGAACTCTCAAGTACAATGTTAGGGACTTCGCTGATACTCAATACTTACCAGTCACCAGTGGGACGGCATCTGGCTCCTATATGATAGAAAAAGATGGAGACCTTGTCCGAGCATCTGCTAAGGTTATCCAAGAGGGAGCTGTTGTCTTCACCCAGTCAATTCAGGTCAAGAAGGTAGGAGCTACAGATCTGGAAACCGAGTCACAGTAGCGGAGTGGCGGGGACGTTTGTATCCTTACAAGCACTATAGACAACCTCACTTGGGGCTCTCTGTATATTGGTCCCGGTGAAATCCGGACAGTCGACGGGTGGTGAGACGTCGACGACAATTCCGTCGAATCCTTCAAGCTTGCTCCACTGGCGTATGTGTCCGAGAAGTTCTCCGACTTTCGTGGAAAGGTGGACACACGCGCTTGGTGCGACTGCTAAGGCAGTCACGCGCGCCTTTGTGTCGCGGCGCGGGGACGCGCTCTGCTCGCTCTCTGAACGGCAAATCGCGCGCTCACCAGCCGAAGTGTACCTGTCAATGGGGGGCTGGACGACACATGCGAGTGCAATTATATCCCCATCGGCTGCGTAGCCATAACACGCATCGGCTTGATTTAGATGGGACTTGAGCTCTTTAGCGGTGAATTGTGACTCTCTAGCCGCAGTTGTCTCGAGGATCTCTTCGGTCATTTCCCCTACGCCCTCTGTTGGGCGATTCAGTCTTAGTACCCCATTTGGTGATGCCCCCGAATCAGGTGACGGCTGAAACGACTTTCCTGACAGAGTCGTTTGTTCGACAGTTTCTCCGTCAGTTTGTCTGGAGTCATAGGAGCTACCAAACTGTGTGTCTTCGAGCTCATTAAGTGGTGAACAGTCGGTGAGGCGGGCAAGAAATGGCTTTAGTTCATACTCATGGCGCTCTTCCCTTCCAGAACGGTTTGTCCATGTAGATCCATCCACTTCGCTCGACTGCTCTTCCCTGAACCCAGCTGCCCGGTAGATTGTTCCCCTGTTATCGTCGACCCCCGCGTAAGTCAAAAGTGTTTCATATCCGCTCAAGGCTGCCCATCTTCTAGCGCGGGCGATGAGCCACGTTGCCACGTTTTCTGGACGGTTAGGGTGGGCTGCGTACCGAGTTAGATTTGTCACTTCGCCATATTTAGGATGCTTTCCGCCAGCGTTCGGATCAATCTTGCGGCTGGGCGGCCTCCCTAATGTTGTAAGCGCAACAATGTGGCCTTCAGGGGAGACAGCCGCAAAGACTGCTTTCCACCCTTGAACATCTCCCAGCCGATGATCGACTAGGGGAGACTCGAGGAAGTCTGATACCTTTGCTCGGCTCCGAAGTCGGACGCACTTCAGGTCTCTCGTGCTAACTGCGGGAGACTTGTAAGGGCGAGTTGGTTCGTCAAGATACAGCTCAGTCTCATCAATCAGCCCCGACCGTCTTGTGGACTCCGGGAAGAGGGAACCAGAATGATGTGCGGGGGACGACTCGCGGGCAGCAATCCCGAACTCAGTTGGGGAACGGTTTAATATTAAAGGGATCCACCAACAGTCGTGCGGATGCGGAACTGACTCACAAACAATTTTGAGCGCCCCACTTGCCGATCGCCGATCAAGCGTGTGCTGGTCGACGTCGGTACATTCACCCGCAAGGGGTGGCGATAACCAGTGGCACGTCAGCGACAGTGACTCACCTTGCGTAGGAGCGAGCCAGCCATACGATCCAGCTTCAGTATCGTAGATCAAGTCGTAGTTCTGTGGGTAACTCCGCAATGGGTTCGTATTTGGCAATTCAAGAGTGTGAGCAGGGGCCGGGGGAGACGGAGACAACTTTTCGATTGAAGCGGTTGTCTCGCTGGCGACATTCCTAACTGACTTGGCCTCATTATCAACGTGATTGACTTGACGGCTGGCGATTGTGTTCATTATATTTATCGAATAGGAAGTGTTTTTGATCTTTGATCAGACTGGCGGTAAGAGTTCTTGACTCCGAACGAATCAGCAGGAGACACCAATATACAAAAAATAAATCACCGAGTACTCAATTCAGGGGTACTACATATTATATGTCGCTATATCATATAGTATTCTGAAACCGGACCCAAAATTCACCCAAGATTCATAGTTGATAATACGTACGAACATATTTATAGGGTTCAGAGTTCATTTTGGGTATAGGATGGTCTCTCCGCACAGCCTTACTGGAAGGGGTAACTCGGTGGAGTCTGAGGATTATGGCTCACACCGCTTATTGGACCCCGGAGTTGAGTTGGCTGATCTCACAGTGAAATTACAGGCTATCAACCGCCTTTCGCTTAGGGATCGTTTCCACTCGGCAATGTTTCTACCAGCGGGCTCCCTCCTTGAGTCTGCTGCCGCCCAGATATCGGAGGAGATCTCCGGTGCGGTTGAGGTTAATGGTGAAGCAGCAGATTTTGAAACGGTAATTGGCACGATCAAGAACGGACAGGTGAATCACGGGATCCTGTTCGAATGCGAACCTTCCCTTGTCGTGATCAAACGGCCTGAAGCACTCCCCGTGGATGTACTCAAAGCGGTTGAATCAGTACTCTCAACTGGAGAGTATACGTTCTCTCGAAGCGGTACTCACACAACACTCCAATCACCTGCTTCGATACTGTGCTTGTCAAGCCCAGTAAACGGGTGTTTTGAACATGAAGTCCCATTACTTGAGCAAGTTGAGTGCCCACCTCAACTTCTGTCCGCTGCCGGTCTCGTTGTTGCCGATTCACCGTGTGTCGAACTGGAATCTGAGTACCTTTCTTCGGATCAGCTCGTTCCAGATGAGGGGCCGTACACGTCGTCGGTAGACGAACCACAATTTAGCAACCATGCAGAGTGTGAGATCAAGGCAACCGTCGAAGCTGATGAGAACAGCGGCCGGTTTTGTGGCGAACCCTCTTATGGACCCCATTCTGCCATTACCGACAAGCAGCAGGCGTATCAAACGATGCGAAAGTTGGCAGCCGGGTTCGCGCGGTTCCGCGAGGACAATCACGTCGATGACTCTCCTCACGCTACATCAGCTAGGTTCCTCAATTGGGAGCTTCAAGACCGAATAAACCGCATCCAGTTGAAGTCAAAGAGTACCGATGAGCTGTCGTTGTTGCGCTGAAGCGGTTGGCTAATGTTTTCTCGGATGATCGCTACTTCCCACACTCGTCCGTTGCCGGTGTATCACCCACCCGTGTTGTGAACTACTCAAGAAACAGAAATCGGAAGGGTGCTCACTTTGGAGACATTCCACGAGCGTCTTCGAGCAGGTTACTCATGGCAAAGGCCATTATCTGGGTGTAGTCGTCGTTGAAGTGGTTCATCGGCTCGACGCCTTCGGGGAAGGTCACATCGAACACGATCGAAGTGCCGTTTGGAATACTGGTGATATTGGCGACCTTCAGGTGGGAGCTGTCCGGTATTCCTAGTTGCTTGTTGTTGTAATCCATCGTATATCGGTCTCCAATATTTACCGTGTGGCCGCTATCTAGTGTTACTTTCTTCATAATGGCCGCACATTACCTAGCGAAAAATGCTGATAGCGATGTTCTAATTTTCTGCTTGAATTACCTGTTCTAGGTTATCCATCTCCCTCTCTGTCTGGACTTTTTTCTTTGGAATGCCGGTCAAGCGGGGGTTTCACTCAATTTCGTCGAGGAGGTCACTGGCAGTCGCGTTGGTGCTGATGAATTTCCCAACAGCTTGTGGTTTTTCTGTCACAACGTCTTCGGCGGTCTCGTATACAGCATACGCTGTTCTAAAACCATCTGTCTTCAGTTAAGCAAGAAACCGCGTGATAGCGGAGGCTTATCGAGACATCTTTCGGAAGGAATGAGGAAGCCGAGTTTGTGCCCAACGGCTCCTCATCTCGAATTATGCGTCGGCTCACTACACTGTTTCCCTCTGAGTTTCTCGAAGAGCACGCCGAGGAACTCGGCGTGGTCGAACGTGACCGCAAGCTTCAGATCCCTGCCTTCGTCTGGACATTTGTGTTCGGTTTCGCCGCAGGCGAAAGCCGAACACTCGCCGGGTTCAGACGATCTTACAACTCAACTGCCGATGAGACAATCTCGCCCAGCGGGTTCTATCAGCGGTTGACGCCGACGCTTGCGGAGTACCTCCGCGACCTCGTCGAGCGCGGTCTCGACGAGGTCGCTGTTCCTGATGCTGTTGACGCTGATATCGACCGATTTAGAGACGTGATGATCGCCGATGGAACGGTGTTGCGGTTACATGAGTTTCTTTCAGATCAGTTCGAAGCCCGCCACGAGGAGCAGGCTGGAGCGAAGCTCCACCTGCTCCACAATGCCACAGAGCAGACGATCGAACGGATCGATACTGCTGACGAGAAAACACACGACAGCACCCTGTTCAAAACAGGGCCATGGCTTGAGAACCGCCTCATGCTGTTCGATCTCGCCTACTTCAAGTACCGCCGGTTTGCGCTGATCGACGAGAACGACGGCTACTTCGTGAGTCGGCTGAAGCAGAACGCGAACCCGGTGATTACGGCAGAATTACGGGAATGGCGCGGCCGCGCCATTCCCTTGGAGGGCAAGCAGCTCCGAGCTGTTCTCAACGATCTCGATCGGAAGTACATCGATGTGGAGGTCGAAGTCGAATTCAAACGAGGGCCGTACAATGGGACGCAGTCGCTAGATACGAAGCGATTTCGCGTCGTCGGCGTCCGCGACGAGGACGCCGACGACTACCACCTGTACATAACGAATTTAGCGAGGAAAGAGTTCTTTCCGGCGGATTTAGCGGAGATCTACCGCTGTCGGTGGGAAGTTGAGTTGCTGTTCCGGGAGCTGAAGACGCAGTACGAATTGGACGAGTTCGACACGAGTGACGAACACGTGGTGAGGATCTTATTGTACGCAGCGCTGCTGTCGCTGCTTGTAAGCCGCGATCTGTTGGATCTAGTCACTGAGCAGGCGGATGATGAGCTTGTGTTTCCGACAGAGCGCTGGGCGGCGACCTTTCGGTCGCACGCCCAGCTTTTGCTCCACGAACTCGGCGAGTTCCTCGGCTACTCACCACCGCCGCTGCTCGACCGGCTGATCGAAGACGCTCAAAAGATCCACAAACGACGACCAATCTTACAAGAGACACTCGCTACCGCTACACAACCGAGGTGTGAGTCTTAACTGAAGACGGATGGTTCTAAAACTCTCCCCGAGTTCGGCTTGTATTTCTCTGGCCGTACGATCGTTGTCCGACAGCGCGACGACGTCATACGAGTTGAACACTACTATGATCTCGTCAATGCCCTCTGGTGGCTTTGATAGCTCTCCGTTCTTTGCCGCTTCTGGACTGCCGAAAAACGGCCCTGTTGCGCACCGCGCATCGGCGTCGGCTGATAGCATCTGCTGGAGGTGGATTGCTTCTGTGGCGTCTGATAAGACTGCGAAGGGAGTCCAATCGCCCCCAAAGCTATCCATTACGACGAAGTGATTCATTTTGTCAGGCGCTGGTGTGTGTGGCTTAGTTGGCATTGTCGGTGACACGAACGTTGATGACTCGATTCTTGTCTCTTTTCCGTACCGCTGTTCAATCATCTGTACCGCCATCCGGAGGCTCGCAGGAAGTATCCGGTGGCTGCCAGCTGTTCGACTCTAACGGGAGCAGCATGGCACAGATGCTCTCCCTTGACATGTGTTCTGGAGTTGTGTGAGTAGTTCCTATCTTCTCCGTGTAGATGTTCGTTGTACGGCTTTCTCCAAGTTCTCCGTAATGGAGGACGTACCATATCTTGATGAGATCGATCTTGACTATCTCTGGGTCACCTCGGAACTTGTGGGTTGGTTTTGCTCCTATCGCGGTCTGGATTTTGTGATCGGAGTTGCTGTGTACTATCCCTTTCAGCAATGCGCTGATGCGCTTAGAGATAGCTGGTGTGTCTGACGGCCATTCAGCGGGTATCGTGTCATTGGAATCTCTGGAGTTTCCGGTCATAGTATTGAGCTGAATCGGGGCTGGTTATACTACTTGATAAAAGAGCGCAAGAGAAGCCCTTGAGTTGTCTGGTCTTAGATGATGTTTTCAGTAACGAATTCAGGTGCGCTACTCTCTCTTATCGGTGTAGAGTTTGTCTTGTGGGGCGACATCTGTCCCTCCAAGTCTTCCTTCAGGGGTTCGGAGGTATTTACCGACGCCACCCTCTGTGAAGCTCTTGAGAGACTGCTGTTCCATCTTTGGTGCGGGACACGGTATAAGACGGACAGTGCGAAAGAATCCACCACGTGTACTGCCACGGGATAGCAGAGCGGATTGATTGCTTAGACCAAGTATGAGGCACTCCTTTTGCTTGAGCAAGTTCAGCAGGTGATTGGTCGCCTCGAGTATCGATCGTGATTGAGGCAGTACCTTCGGTGTACGCTTCAGGGACATCAAAGGTAGTTTCGAAATGACGCTCAAGATCGAAATCTTCCCCGAAGAAGAGGCCATTACACCGAGTGTTAGCGTCTAGGTCACCGGCTCGAGTCGCGCCCGGAACGTTTTCAATCACGTAGTGTGCGGAACGCTGAAGAAGAAATTTTCTTAATTCCTCGGTAATCCTCGGATTTTCATTGAGTGCTGCCTCTGCGCTCCCGTAGTGTGTAGCTGATAGCGGTGAGTATGCGGTACAGGGGAATGAAACCCAAATTAGATCTGCGACAACGCCATCAAATGGCGGTCCATTATTCAGCAAGTCTGCTTGGATGAAGTTACCGGGGTAGTCCTCTCCATATGGCTCTATGTCGACGCCGAAGTACATGTTTCTCGGAAACCATTCGTCGAGAGCTCGACCTACCCCACCACGGCCGCAGAAGAAGTCCGCGACCTGAACTCTCCATTCGCTTGTCCACGTTTGCGGCCAGTGGGACCGATCAAACCGGGGCGACTCTCGGATTTTACCTTTTTGCTGGGGGCGAGAGTGTTTGGATTTCATTGTGGAAAATCACCCATACAGCTAAACAAACAACATCACTTGAGTTCTGGAAGAGTACTGAGGAAGTCTTGACGGGTGGCGTCGCAGGTCTTGTCTATCTTGTTTCCGTGTTCCTCACCGAACAGTCGGATCTCACCTTCACCTGTGACGCAGACATCTACAAAATCTGTTGAAGAGCTGTTTGTTACTCTGAGACAGTTATGTGGGAGGTATATGACGGTGCGATCGCTGTACGTCCTGTTAACCCACTCTTCTATATCGGTTATCTCGACGTGGTTACTGTTGCTCATGAATGTGAAAATTCTCTGGGGCAAGCTACCTGTGCCCCGCCGCGTTGTTACGAGTATTTCCCGTAGTCGGTCTGTTCAGTTTTCTCTTCAACGACTTTGTGGCCAGTTGATTCACTTACCCTCTGCTCAGCCTTTTCAGCTGTTTCGGCCACTCGCTTGTGTGTTTCATACCGGAAACCTGAGGGTGCCCCCTGATCAGGAACTTTTGCCGTGACACTCCATTCTGCGATCATCTCGGTGCCCTCTTCTGCTGCACCTTCATCAACGACGCTGAACACTTCGTCCATTTTCCAAAAGATATCGTCCCATGACTTCCCATCAGCTCTGAGGTTTTCGACGACCTCGGTGAACGGATTGTCATCAGGGAGGCCGCCTGCTTCCTCGACAGCGATCTCGGCTCGTTTTTTTGGATCCTTCGGCTCGGGGAATTCGGGTTGGGGTTTGGGTTCAGTCATTGTATTACGATGTGGGTCGCTACCCAATAAGATATAGAGGGGTTACCCCCTTACGCTAGCGGTTCCGACTCTGTCTCGAGGTCTTCGAGGTCGATCTTTGCCTTTTCATTGTCTGTTTCAAGACAAGCAGCAAACATTTCGAGCGCCTCGCTTGGGCTGTCTTCTCGAATGGCGCCTTCCATGTTCTCGTTTTCTACCTGCCACATGGTCCGTTCTTCATCATCGATTCGGTCCCGGACTAGTACTTCTCGCAGGGTAAAGTCGACTTCTGTTAGGTCAGCTGTTGGCATAGCGTGGTTGGTGGGTAGGTTACTACCCATGCCCCGGCACGGAGACGAGCCGTGCTACTCCAACGGGGTTGAATTGTGTTCGACTCTGTTATTGGGTTCATGTGAACTGGGGTGTGTGGGCCCGAGAATACCCCATATATCGTTTTCTAATACGTACTGTATGTCTGTCCAATACTCGTGTTCTGATCCGCGGAATGCTTCTACGACCTTGTAGTGTTCTGGACACCTTGATGCCTCTTCTAGTAAGGGCACGAGGTCATCACTTATTTCGTCGAGAAGGACGAACCCGATTTTAGTTGGATCCTTTTCTTCAGCGATCTCGGTGACCACGCCCCATTGCCAGCCGTCGTATTCGATGATAGTCCCTCGAGTAAGACCATCTACATGGGGATTGTTATTGATTTGATCATCTGTCCCTGTCGGACTTGATCCACTGGACTCACTCTCTCTACTCATCTTCACTACCTGTCTCTGTATCTAATTTCCGCGTCTCGCTGTACACCGTGTCGATGTACTCACCACTATAGTTTCGGTTCGCGCTTGCTGACTCTCTTGCGTATTCTTCTGTTGGAGCTTCCACGGTGATTGTCTCTCTATGCCTTGTGATGTACTCGAACCGGAACACACCGGGTTCAG
Organism: Halorubrum sp. ASP1; assembly: GCF_005435135.1. NCBI lineage: Archaea > Methanobacteriati > Methanobacteriota > Halobacteria > Halobacteriales > Haloferacaceae > Halorubrum > Halorubrum sp. ASP1. The sequence goes on from NZ_SGUA01000007.1 coordinate 34,516, forward strand.
CGTCTTGGAAGGGGCCATCGATATGGACTTTTCCTAGTGCTTCGCCGTGGCGTTCTTCGGCTTTCTCTCGAGCTTCTCGTTTTGAGTCGGCAACTACCGCGTAGCACTCTTCATTGTGCCCGTCAGTAGTCCATACTGCCCATCCGAGCTGATCGGCGTCATGTGCTGCGTGGTGGCTTTGATCAGGCATCAAACGGTCCCTCTACCATGTAGACCTCGTAGGAATCAGCTATCCCGACGATACTGTTGATGCCAATCCCCGTTGCCTCTTCTTTTGCCATCTCGATCGCTTTCTCTTTCGTTTCAGCTTGGGGGTGATAATGCTCGTAATCTGCTTCTCCCGGTTCGTGGTCAGGGCCCCATGCGCGGATCCCAATTTCCCATTCAGGCAGCTCTTGGGTCGTATCTTTTTGCTCTGACATGCTTACGTGAGGGTTGTTCGGTGGTTAGATCCGGTCTACTTGGTTGACTTCGTGCTGTATCGCTTCTGGTGGTTCTTCAAACATTAGGCCATTCTTGCGGATGAGATCGCGGGCAAGTGGCGCTGGAATTTCTTTGCTTGTAGCAGTTTCATTGGAGTGCAGCGTGGCGCGCAGGATATAGCTAGCATCACCTCTGCGGCCAACACTAAGCCACATGTCTTCTCGCCCGTCGTCAATAAGGGCGTATCCTTCTTGTGAGATTCTGTTTAGTTGCTCAGAGGGATGTTCCGACTCAGTATCTGATTGTGGCCTCTTGTTGACGTCCGTTCGAACGTGGACGGGGGCTACGTGCCCGTGTTTACAATAGTGCTTGTGCGATGAAGGCCCTCCCCATTTTTCCCCGCCACAAATGTCGCATGTTGGTGGCTCTCGTTCCCATGGGGGTACCGTGAGTCTGTGGAGCATTGTAATGTAGTCAGGCTAAATTATAGCCTGTTGAGACTGCGGGGGCTGCTACTCTGTAGGCTGTCTTCTGTCTTTTGTCGTCTTGATTATATCTGCTCAAGCCTGTTTACCTCTCTTTTGACTTTCTCGGGTGGTTCCTTATATACAAGACCGTCATCCATGATGAAGTCACGGGCTAGCGGTGTTGGAATCTCTTCGCCGTCTGCGATGTCGTTAGAGTGTAGCGTCGTACAAAGGATATGTCCAACATTCCCTTCATAGACGATACTCAACCATTTGTCTTTTTTATCGTCGTTGACGAGGGCATAGCCTTCGTTGGAAATCCGGGTTAGCTGTTCGATGAAGGTGCTACTGTCGGCTTCTGAATGTGTGTCTTCTCTGTCTTTCATGTGTGGTCGCTCGATTTTTCGACCTTCTGCGGCGATCGTGACCTACCCTTTGAATGGTAGGATGCCCGCGGAGAGAGTTGATCTCTCGGCATCACGCCTTGGGTCGCGGGTAAGTTGCTGTTGTTCATGCTCTTACTCGAGGTGGGACAAACCCGCACTCTGAGCAGCTAACTGTTCCGTTGAACCCTTTTGTGTTGAGACACTTCGGACACTGATTGTCTCCAAAAGGAGCGTCCTCTGGGATCTTCTCGTTGTGATCTTCGATGTAGTGTTGCTCAGCGTCTTCCTTTGCTGCGAGCTCTCCGCTGAGTCTCTCGAACTTACGGCTTTTCCAGCTACAATCTGGACAGTCGATTTGGTAAACTTCCTCTCTATCGTCTTGTTTGGCGTTCATGACTGTTCTTCCCTGTATTCGATGGCGGCGGAAAGTATGTCTCGAAGCTCGCGAAGATCGTTGAGGTCAGTAAATGCGAGTTCGGCGTATACCTCGTCGGTGGCGGTGTCACTGATCGGCGCGTGAAGTGTCGCTATTGGGGTTGCGTCTTCTATCTGTGCGTTTGCGATACCGAGACTCGCCTTTGTTTTACCCTCTTCGCGCATCCTCATTCGCCCCTGTTCAACGTACACGTCGACCGAACCGTTTGTTGACCCTACTGTGGGGAAGACAGCATCAGGAACCTCGAAATTTTCCTGTCCGGGATGTTCAGTTTCATTAGTGTCTTCCACAGGGCCACCGTCTGTGACGAGTCGCGTTTGGCCGTCTGCGTATTTGCTTCCGTACTCTTGTATGGCTTTTTCGTACTCTGCCTCGGTGAACAGCCAGAAAACGTCCCACCAACTCTCAAGGTTGTCATCGGCCAGTGGGGACATGGCTGTAGGTAGCCATTTGTGTGTCTTCTCGAGCGAAGATTCGATGACCTCTTCAAATTCGTCGTTCAATTTGACCACTCCGTTAACTGTTTGTTTTCACCATTTCTTCTTGTGGCTTCTTGTTCCTTGATACACTCTGTACACGTCCAAGAATCGTCATGCGGGACATCCGGTTTGTCTTCTATCTGCTCGTTGGTGTCGGGGATATGGCAGTAGCATGCTGAACAAACTCTGTCTGAGTCTGGGTCAGCGAGCCAGCCGTCGATCCCACCTATGCGCTCAACAACGTCAAATACGGTTAGGTAGATTTCGATGCGTTCGACTTGATAGATGTTATCTTGGATGTGGTCTCCTCCACGTTCAACGGTTTCGACAACGTCGTAACGGTGACGGAGTTCATTCCCATGCTTTTCGTTGTAGTGCCGGGCTGCACGTCGGGCAATCTTGGTGAGGTTAGTGCCTTGAAATGACTCACCGCAGTCGTACCCACATGCGAACCGGAATCCGTCGCGGCAACCTTTCTCGGGTTGAGCAACTTTGTTGGAGGTTTCTGTAGATTCAGGCACGGCTAACAACCCCACGCATCCACCCGAGTTCGTCGTAGTCCCATAATAGATGGCGGTTAGCGCGGATCTCGTGATAGAAAACCTCCCCGCAGTTGAGACATTCGGCATCGGCCTCGTTTTGATACTGGAGGTCGCCGTCGCAGGTGGGGCACTCGTCGAATTTGTGGCTGTACTCTTTGTTTTCATTTGCGGCCATTAGGAGTCACCTGATTCATCCATGTCTCGGCGTTGACGCCGAAGCCGCAGCCATGCCTCGGCGTCGACGCCAAAGACGCGGATGTCCATACCTCTCATTCGAGTTTTCTTCGTCTTCATGTACGCTTCGGCTCTTTGATCAGGGTCAACTTTCTGAAGGTACGGTTCGCCGTTTTGTGGTGCTGTTACTTCCCAGTCCCAGCTGGAGGTGTCGGGACCAGTGCCGGTCTTGAGCCGTACTGTATTAGTACCGACTTTGGTGAGTCTGCGTGGCTCTCCAATGACTTCGGTAACGCGGTCTCCTTCGGCGTGGAGTTCAATCCCGCCGTCGATCGGCGCCAGAATCTCTAGCCGCTCGTGAAGTGGTGCGTCCGGGTCGTACTCGTCTGGAAGCCACTCGGGCCGGTCGATTTCGGCGGCTCCATCAGTCGTCACGGATCGACACCCCCTTTGGCGGTTGATACGCACCGACGTAACCGTAGAGGTCGCCGTCGCGAACTTCCCGCGTTTTGCCGCAATTCAGACATTCCATGTGAGAAGCTGTCATCGGATCGGTATTACGGTCGTCGCCGACGCTCATCGGTTCCCAATCGTGACCTGAGTGCTCACAATCGAAGTTATCCACTTCTACGGGGTCCTCAATTGTGTGAGTGACACGATCAGCGCCATTGGTATCTTCAGTCTGGCCGCCGTCGCCTACGAGGTGCGTCTGTTCCGAGCCGTCATCTTCTGGGCGGGTCTTCCCGACGTACTCGAACTCGATGACATTGACTTGCTTGTCGTCGTCCCACGACCCTTCACCGTAAACCTCCTCGTAGCCGTCGCGGAAGTCTTCTACGCCGTCGTAGTCGCCTTCTCGCCGGGCACTTGCTTCGGTTATCTCGCCAAGATACTCCTCGCGCTTTTCGGTGATCCGTATGAAGCAGTCGCACTTTTCATCTGGCTTCAAGAGGTCGGTTTTCGCGGCGACGACTGTGCCGACGTTTGGGCCATGGTAGTTTTCGTCCCACTCGCGGCGTGTGACAGTCTTCGACCCTGTCCGGATCATCGGAATGTGGTACTCTTTGAAGAGCATCAGCACGACCTCTCACTGGTCCCATCGGTGGGGCTATCACCGTTTTCGAATCCATCAGATGCTGTCTCGTTGTAGCCCTCTGAGCAACTGATCGAGCAGAACGACAACTCTGAATCTGGTGAGCCGGTTGGGACTTCAACGTCATCACCGCAGTTGTCGCATTCGACAAGGCGATACCTGATAATACGGCCATCAAACGACCGCTGATGGATCGTATCGGCGTCTTCCACGGCGTCACTCGGCATGGGCTTCATCCCCGTTAGAGAGGTGAGCGTCGACGGCGTGATACTGCCCGCAATCGGGACAGTACATCTCGCTATCAGTTTCGGCAGTGTGTTGCTCGCGACCGCCGTCGGTCACCGGCTCGTGGGGGCGCTCGTTGTAGCCGTAGAGGATGCCCTCGACGCGGTGACCGAACACAGCGGCAGGTTTGACGCCGGTGGGGAGCCGAAAGCCTGCGCTCTCGTACTCGTGGATCGCGTCCTCCTCGCGGATGTACTCGTAGCCGGTGTGAGTCGGTGACGCGAGTCGGTAGAGGACGTGTCCGTCGTCGATGTCGCGGTACCGGTTGACGACGTGGTAGTAGTAGTCCGTTCGGCGGCGCTGAACGACCTGTCCCTGTCCCCAGCGAGGATCTTCGTCTCCGAGTTGCTCACTCGGCATACTCACCCACCTCGGCGTTGGATTTCAGGAACTCGGTGAACTGTTCATGTTCGTCCTCGGTCGGTTGGCGAAGGTACGCGCTACAGTTGTGGCACCGGCCCGGACCGGGGTCGCTGATGTTGTGAGCGGCGTCGTAGTGGTTCGACGCGCCGCACTTCCCGCAGTCGATATAGACGCACTCGGGCTGATCGACTTCATCGGCGTCTTCAACACGGCCGCCGTCGGTCGCGAGCTCGGGCTCGTCGATCTCGACGACGTTCGGGACCTCAAACGTGTGCTCGACGCGCTGGCAGTGGTTCGACTCACTTGTGTCGCCGAACAGGATTTCGTTGATCTCGTCGTGGTAGTAGTCTGACGAGGTCGTGAACATCCGGAGGTTCTCGTCCGTCTCGGGGAAGACGCGGAGCAGGATGAAGTCCTTGTACGCGTCCTCGTCGCGGTCGATCCACCCGTAGATATCGAAGTAGACGCCGAGCTTGTCGTCTTCGGCTCGAACGAACCGGTCCCACTGAACCATCTCTAGTGATTCCAGCAGGGATTCGATCCAGCCCTTCTGCGGAACTTCTCCGTCGACGTTGTCAGACATTGGAAGCGTCTTCCTTTGCGGTTTCTCTGGCATACTTGGCGTGTTGTTTTGCCTGCTCTTCTGAGACGCCGTTTTTGAACGCGCGGTAGAATGCGTTCAGAAGGTCGATCCGGAGCTGTTCGTCTGGATCCCGACCAACCCCATCAGGGGGTTCATCGATCCCCCCATCTGTAGTACGGCGAATCGCGTCGTCAGCCCATTCAACGCTACATTCTCCGTCGGTGTCGACAAACACCTCCGCTACGATGTCGCCGCTCTCATGGGCTTCGGCGTCGACTTCGGCAACGACGTCTTTTAGAAAGTCGTGGGCTTCAACTTCTGTGTTAGTCATCGGTCTGATCCCTGAGCCGGCGGATGTGTCGGCGAAGGTTGCTAAATTCCCCTTCCGGGTACTTTTCACAATGACTTCGATCCGCTGGTGGGAATCTGCGTCTGTTTCAGCGCTGTTTTGATCGTTTTCACTCGGCATGGGTGTTGTGCTTGAAGGTCCAGTTTTGAACGGTGTCTGGTGCTGGCTCGCCTGATCCGTATTCAGGTTGCCTGTCTTCTACGGGGAACTGCTTGATATCGCCCTCTGGGACGTGGTCTCGGTCGGCAAGGTCTTGATCGGCTACCGGGACCCAGTAGTTTCCAACTGGGTCGCATGCCGGGTCGACCTCTATGTGCATCCATCCTACAGCGTTGTCTACTCTACAGGTGAGATCGCGCTCGGGAACCGGAACTGAGCTATCTGATCTATTGGTCGCTGTGTTTGGACTACCTGTCATCGTCTGAAATATGTGTGAGCATCGATATTAGTTCTTCCCCGAAGGGGGAAAGAGTCACCCATCGAACGAAAAAAAAAAATGCTGTAAAGCGTGTCTGTACAAAGAAGGGAAACGCGGTGTTGGGGGTGGTACTAGTCACCCCGACTTGGTCAGTGGGTTATTAGCACTCGGACCAGCCGCACGTCTCGCACGTCTTACAGCCTTCAGAGTAGTAGAGGTTCATCCCCCCACAATCAGGGCACTCTGGAGACTCGCCCGCTTTGATTAGGTCTTGAGTTGCTCCAGCTGTCTCATTTTCAGATTGTGTCACGCTTGAGGAGCCAGCCTTCGGGAGAGAGTCGGCGTGCCCTCCGTCAGTCTGGCTTGGTGGGGATTTAGAATCAACTTCGTCGAGGTTCTGTTGCTGCGGTGCCCCCTTGTCGACTGCTCCATGGAGATACCGCTGGAGAGCAGTTCCGATTGCGTCGGGGATAGAACGAATCTGGTCGTTCCTGTCCCACGCAACTTTCGGGCTACGTGTCCCTTGGAGTTCGTCAACGATCTCATCAGGAGACACACCCGACCGCAACGCGGTCGAGATGACCTTCGCAAGCGATTCGGTAAACGAATTCGTGTAACCGCCGGAGTTCCCGATGTTCGCGAAGAGTTCCATCGGCCGACCGTCGTCGTCTTCGTTGATGGTGATGTACACCTTCCCGTATCCTGTTTCGATTCGCTGTGTGACTCCTGTCAGGGTGTCAGGGCGGGGTTGCGCTTCAGTGTACGCGTTGTCGGGCTGATCAGCAGCTTTGAGAAGTTGGCTGACCTCTTGATCGATGGCCGCTTGGACCTCGTCGTTCTCGAGGAACGCGTCGACGCCTCCGAAAACATCGTTCATTTGCTTCACGAGGGTTTCGGCCGCTTCGGCATCGTCGGCAAACTCTGTGTTCTTCGCGCGAGTGGTGAGGACCTGTTTCGAGCGAGTGCCGTCGCGGTAGACGGTGACGCCTTTGCCGCCATGCTCGTAGATGTAGCGGTACACCGCTTCCATGTCTTCTTTCGTTGCGTCGTTTGGGAAGTTACAGGTCTTCGAGATTGCAGAGTCAACGCCGTCTTGGACAGCGCACTGGACCGCTGCGTGTTCTTTCCCGGAGAGGTCGCCGGTAACGACGAATAGCTCACCAATAGCATCAGGGACGGTGTCAAGGCCGGTGACGCCGTCGAACTCGTTGGCGGCCATCTGGTCTTGGGCCTCCTGCTTAACGGCGTCGACATCGACATCGTTCTCTTCGAGGGTGCGAAGGAAGTAGTCGTCAAACTCAACAAGCATCTCGTCCCCTTGTACGTCGTCGGAGACGTTCTTGTAGTAGGCGACATTATAGATGGGTTCACACCCACCCGTCGTGTTTCCGATCATCGACGTCGTCCCGGTCGGGGCAACAGTCGTCGTGTTGTGATTGCGGATCGGGAAGCCGTCTGGGAACTTATCTGCGCTCACCCCGACGTGCTCTTCGAACCAGTCGCTATACTTGATGGGATCTGCGTATTTCGAGTCTTCCCAGTCGTTGAACGTTCCGCGCTCTTCAGCGAGTTCGTGTGAGGCCCACTTCGATTCGTGGTTGATGTGGGTCATCAACTGGCGAGCTGCCTCGTTCCCTTCCGGGGACCCGTAGCGAATTCCGAGTTGGACGAAGAGTTGAGCGAGGCCCATAATACCAAGGCCAATCTTCCGGAGGTCGCGTACCTTCTCTTCTATCTCGGGTACTGGGAAGTCGGACATCGTGACGACGTTTTCGAGGAAGCGGGTTCCAGTCACGATCCGGTGGTTGAATTCCTCCCAATCGATTGCCTGCTCGAGGAAGGAGTCGACCAGTTCGGCTTCATCGACGTTCATCCCGCTCGGGTTGCCCATCGCTTGAAGCCGGTGTTCCCGGAAGGCTCGATAGTCCTGAAACTCGGCGTCTTTTGAGACAAGCGTCGAGAGGTTGATGTGCCCGAGGTTACACGCCTCGTACTCTTCGAGTGGCTGTTCCCCGCAATTGTGGACGTTGAGGCTTTCTTCGCCGGACTTGCTGGCGAAGAAGTTATGTGTGGATTCGACAGTCAGGTCGTAGACGTCGGCTGTCCCGTCGGGGTTGACGCTCGCGACGGTTTCGGTTGCCATCTCGTGTTCGCTCCCGTGTTGGGTCGCGAGTGGTTTCGAGAGGGCGACGATCTTGTCGCCTGCCGAGAGGTCATCTGCTTCGACCCACTTACCCTCATCTGTTCGGAGCTCGTGATCAGGAGTTACGCGGATGGACGTTCCAGAGTCAGTTGTGAGCTCAACGATGTTGGCGTCTTCCTTCGTTTGGAAGGCTTTTGCAGGGCGGGAGACGACTTTTCGGTTGTTCCGAGAGAGAACATCAACGTCTTCGTCTGCGGCTGCCAGTTCGGCGATGGGAGCTGTCTCCCCGTTGGCCAGTTTGACTTCCATCTCGCCAGTTAGGCAGGGGTTCGTCGCGAGGATCCGGTGGTCTGGATGTTCGTCGACGTCGAAGGAGTGTTCTTTGTTTACCCGCTCGAGATAGATAACGCCCGGCTCTCCGTTCTCGTGAGCGCCGTCAATCATGTCGTCCCAGATAACTTCGGCCGGGACTGAGAGCTCTTCACCAACTTCAACGTGGTCTCCGAGTCCGAACATGCTGTAGAGCTCTTTCGTCTCGGGAGTAGCGATATGGGGCTCTCCTGTCCGGGGATTTGTGAAGGTGAAGTCGTCCCCGTTCTCTAATGCCTCCATGAAGTCGTCGGTGACTCCGACGCTGATGTTGAAGTTCGAGAGGTGCCCTTCGACCGCGTTTCGGAGGTGCTCCGGGACACGCCCCTCGTCGTCGATGAGTTCGCGCGCTTCCTCGAGCGCCTCTGCGAAGGAATTGTGCGTGAAGTCGTCAGGGTCGTTCAGGCGGAGGGTGTTCGCCAGAGAGACATCCTTGTTCTTCGCGTGGATGAACTGGATGATGTCCGGGTGCGAGATGCGCATGACGCCCATCTGGGCACCACGCCGGGCACCCCCCTGCGCGATCGTCTCGCAGAGCTGGTCATAGGTCCGCATGAACGTAATCGGGCCGGAGGCGATCCCCCCAGTGGATCCAACTGCGTCGCCGTATGGGCGTAGTTTCCAGAATGCGTAGCCCATTCCCCCGCCTGACTGGAACACTTCAGCCGCTTCTTTAGCGACTTGGTGGATATCGGTGATGTCGTCACCGGGCGAATCGACGAAGCAGGCCGATAGCTGCTGGAGTTCATCGCCAGCATTCATCAGCGTTGGGGAGTTCGGCATGAAGGAAAGCGATTCCATCATGTCACGAAACGCCTGCGCCTTCTTCGAGACTTCTCCAGCTACCTCATCTGGAAGGTCATCGATAAGCGTCTCGTAGGAGAACTTGTTGACGTTGTAGACTGTCAGTTCTGTCTCAACATCATCATCTGTGGACGTTCCTTTGCCGAAAACTTCCTCTGCTAGTTCGCCTCGGCGCGGGTGATCTGGTTTCAGTTGGTCCGGCGTAACTGTGATCGTTAGGCCTTGCTTGTCCGCTTCGAAGACTGCCTCTGCGAGGGCCACGTTTTCGGCAACCCGCTGGAAGAGTTCCTCTGGTTCCTCGATTACCTCCCCGTCGGCATTTTTCCGAAGGTAGCGCGCCGGCAGGATGTTATCGTAAGCGTTTGTAGTCAGCGTTTCTTGGAGTGTCTCTGCGTCCTCTCGTTTGACCGGGAGAGTCGGTGGGTCTGACGTTGTCATATTGGTTCTCGGTGCCCATGTGGACTGTCTTTGCGGACTCGTTTTTCCTCTTCGGTGGGCATGTCACCGATGGACTGCCACTGGGCACCCATTCCGAAGGAACAAACTCTGTTAGGAGTTGTTCTTCCGCCACATATCAGGTAGTGGCCAACTCTAATGGTATTTTCGGTGGGGTGTGTTCATCACTGGCCGTGGTCGGTCTGTTCCCCTATCGGGACAGAGGTGGTTGATATTTGTCTGGAGAAATCTTCTGTGCTACGCGAAGTCAGTGAGAGATGTTTTGTCTGTCTTTGTTGAGGTCGTATCTCGGAGTTGCGGGAGGGAGAGTGTGGACTTGAACGCACAGTCTCCATCATGGAGGGATTCTGCTTGTTTGATCCGTGCGTCGTGCGGTTCAGAGAGGTTGTTCCCATTCTTATCGACACAGTAATTGTTGGGAGCAGCACCGCACTCATGACATGTTGAGTACCACGCTGGATGCCGGTACCAAGCTGAGCCACAGTAGACACACTCGTATCCATCATTACCTATGTCGCCGACGTGCGAACGGTGGCGCTGGTCAGCCTCTTGCGCTGGAGGAGCTTTTGTCGCGTCCACAGGACCATCCCCTAGCCCGGCAGTTGAGATGCTCGTATCCGGACGGCGGTCTACGCTAATGATGAAGTCTCGAGGCTCGTTAGGATGGTTGATGACGACACAGGCAGACCGCACGTAATTATACTCGAAGTCGCTCATGAGGGTTGCTGTGTGCCCAATTTGAATGATCTGCCCTGTTCCGGGCTTGGGGAGGTCCGCGACGGAACGTTTGAGCGATGTAATGAGGTGCGTGTTCTCCGGAGAAGATCGGGGGGTTCGAATATTCCGTTGGAAAGCTAGATGGGGGACGTCGAGGACGACGTTATCGAGGACGGCGTCTCCAAAGTTCGAGTTGATATTCCACGGCTTAGTGCTAATGTCTGTCCGATGTGCGTACTCTCCCATTGTATCGTCGAGCGAGTCGTGATCGATTCGGCATGCCGTGTAGCTCTCCCGACCGAATGCTTCGTACTCTGGTTGGTCGGCTATGTGGCCACTTCCGGGTGTGACGTGGAGTTGATGAGACCCCGACTTGGTGAGGCTGTTAACAGCTTCACCGATGGCCTCTGAGATATCGTCGGTCGATGCGAGCTTTCGGTACGTGAATTCAATAGAGGAATCCCCATTGCCATCAGTAGTGACGGATCCGTTCAGGCCATTTGTCCCTTCGTTTGGACTGAGAGAAGTAGTTGCTTCGAGTCTAGGGCTCTGTTTAGATACTTGACGCGTCGCCATTTCACCGTGATTGGGCGGCTGTGACTCTGGTTTGGTTGCTACGGCAGCGATGTAGTCGTCCTGATCGCCGAGTGTGTTGAATAGCGTAACTGCGTCCAGCTTATAGCCCTTCTCGGGCGGCATGATGGTCGTCGTGTAGCCAAATTGGATGAATACACCGCCCGGACGCAAGAGGTCGTCTAGTCCTTCTTTCGCGGAGGGGCTGTAAAATCCGCCATCGTCGACGGCGTAAGTCTTCTCAGACTGCGTTGCCGTGTAGGGCGGGTCAAAGACGATCGCGTCAAAAGACTCGTCTTCGAAATACTCGTTAAGCTCGCGAAAGTCTACGTGGAGATCAGCTTGATGCTCTGGATTGACATCATTCCGAATAACATCGCATGCTCTGTTAACCTCGAGTTGAGTTGATCCAGCACAAGGGTTCAAAATCCGCTTGATGCCACTGTTATCCAATTGATCAAGGACCCACCTGTGGATCTTTTCTTGACTGAATGTCTGGCTATTTGGATTAACCGTCTGGTAGCTGAGTTGGAGGTCCTTCGATTCTGGGCTACTAATCTGACTGGTTTGGGGCGTTCTAGTGGACATCATCTAGTGGCATTTGTGTGACACCGATCCAAGCGAGATAGATTCTCAAACGGGTGAACGAATCAAAATCAGCACTGAAGATTGTCGCTCATCCTCACCGAGGCATCTCAGGCTGTGACAGATCGCTCCCCGACTGAGCTCCGTGGCATCGTCGGTCAACTGGCTTGATCAAGAAGTTTGCCGTATTGAGGACTCGTTCTATGCGAGAACAGATTTCTGTGTGGTGTTCGCCGAACCAGTTATCCAGTGGTAGATGGCCTAGTTCTCTCGGAGGGTCGATGCCGACACGTCGAGCGACAAGGTGCGAGACGAGTTCTGCTTCAGTTGTTCTGTTCTCTTGTTCCATTGAGCTCAAAGGGTTATGTGGCGTGATCTGGTCTGAAGCGTGGCTCTTGTTGGTATTTCCAGTAAGAACTGCCTTAGCAATCTGTCGGACTGATGCTGAGACTGCTGCTTCTTCGGGACATTCCTCTGTTGGGACTTCAACCGATGCCTGCCAAGTGTAGTAGTCTGTCTCTGCTGACGCATCTAAAGGAGCGAGTTCCGGACCACCAGCCGTAGCCTTTGTCGATGTGTTTGAGACGCCCGATTTCAAGTTCAAAACCGCAGCGCCCTCAGTGCTGGTAGAGTGAGTTCCAGCCACACTATACCTTTCTTCAGTGGGGAGGGGATCTGCTTTGGTTGGAGCGATTCCGTAGTAGGATTGTGCGCTGACGATCGCATTACGAAGGTGTTCAGCAGACTGCTTGCTGGGTACGCCTTCCCACAGCTGCCGCATTGGTGGGACTCTTCCGGATTGCGTTTGGTCAGCAGTAAATACTGGTGAGGGGGCAAAGCCAACTACGCCTTCGGTCCAAGCCTCGGGCCCGGTCTCGTCATACTCACAATCAGTTCGGTTGTGCCGTGTGGGTCCATTTCCACATTCTGGGCACATCGGTTCTACAACAGAATCCCAAAGAAATCTCGAACGCGTGCCACTCTCCACGCGAGTTTTGTGCTCCTCGTTCCACGTATCGTAGTCGATGGCGAACGACGCATTTGGGTCCTGAAGACTCAATAGAACCGTATTTTTGGCAGAGAAATCGTATAGTGATGATGCGACATCTAGCCACCGGTCGAGGAGGTAGACAGTTTGAGATTCATCAGGATCTGTCGAGAGTTTTTCGAACCAAGCAGCGGCCGCAGAGTGCATATCATCGGTTCGAGTCGCTCCGGTCTCGAATAGTACTCTATCAGAGTCCTCTGTCGGGAGTTCTACATCTGTCAATCCCGGAATATCAGGAGTAGTTGGTGCTTCAAACATATTGGTGCGTTGTGGCTGAGATATTGTCGTCTGTGGCTGGTGTATTAGGCGCCACTGACTACTGGGATACTGGTGTGCCAATTCAAAGAAAAAAACTGGTGACGTAGTAGCGCCTAGCAGAAGCAGATTTGATATGTTGATCTTGTGTATATCGGAGCGGTCGTCGACACAGCGACGCCCGCTACGTGTACGCAATCACCAATTCCCCATCGGCATTCCACTGAATATCGTGAACTTCGCCACCTTCCGCGTCAGTCCCCGCAACGATACTATCGAACGGGATACTAACCTCACGCTGTGTACCCTCGGGAGGAGAGACTGACACCGGCTGGGAGACAACATCCAGATCGTTGAGCCGCGACTCGACTTGGGATGCGAGTTCGGTCGGTGTCTCAGCGTCGATCGGTGTCTCAAATTCGAAGCTGTACTCGAAGAACACCTGCTTGGGGAGTTTGACGGTGTCATCCTCCCGCTGGTACTCCACGTAGCCTTCTGTCGATTCAACATCGGGACCGTCAAGATATTCTTCGTGCGTTTCTGGGATTTCCGCATACGGGGTGGTGCCCGTACCGAACGATTCGGACACGTTGAACGTTGCCTCTGTTCGGCTAATGGACATCCCAGTGGCGATCCCGCCAGAGGGGAGTTCGACTTCGAGATCGCGGACTTGACAGCCAAGCCACGACGGCGGGTGTTCATTGATCAAGGAAGGGTCGATGGAGTGGGTGTCGGTTGTCATTGGTTGATAGGGGCAGTCCGATGGTTGGTTGCCTGTTCTGCGAGGTCAATGATGTCGATCACAGAGTCTTCAGGAACCACGTAAGTGGATGCTCCTGCTTCGATCTGGAGTGCTGGCTGGTGCTCTCCGTGGACAGAGTCGGTCGTTTTGTGGTCGTGGCCGGCGAGTGAATTGACATCAACGGTTTCACACTCAGTTTCGATTGTGCTATTCGGCTCTAAAACGTACAGGTAACGTGGATTTCGCATGGGTGTTTTGTAGTGCTATCTCCTCAGCTAGCCCAGAAGGACAACTTGAGGAAGGTATCTGGGCGATACCGCCGCAGAGATAGCCCACCAATTCAGATCAATAAATGCGGGAGATCCGGCTGGTTGTCCACAATAGCGCAGTCCTCACGATGGCGTGCTTGCCCTCGTCTGGGAGAATTTCTCGGTGATCAGCTTACAGTTGGAGCTGACAGTCCGTTCTGTTACTGAGGCAATATTGCCTACTTGCTGCTGGGTGATCTCGATTCCCGCTCTCCTTGAAGCAATATATACGGCGGAAGCGGCCAGTCCACAGGGGTCTCTACCGCTCATCTCACCGCTCTGTTCAATCGCTTTCGTGAGAGTAAGTGCGTTTGTTCGTACGCTTTCTGAAACGCCAAGCGACTGGGATATCTGTGATACGAAATCTGTTGAGGTTTGTGGCGGCACTGTGAGGTCGAGCGTAGTACATAACAGTCGATATTCGCGGCCTATTTCTCCTCTCTCAAGACGCGAATCTGTAGCGGCGATCTGCTTGAGTGTTCGCGGCGTGCCATTGTCTTTTGTACAGTAGAAAAAGCAAGCCGCTGCTGTCGTCCGCTTCCCGCGCTTCCCGAGTTGGGATTTTGAAACTGCGCGGTCATAGAGTTCGATCGCGGTCTGACCAACACAATCTGGGGCTTCAAGAGAATGGTTCAGCTTTTGTATCTGAGTCGTACCAATCGATTCGGATCGGCAGTTTACTCGTTCTTTTCCACCTGAATCCTTGGGCCTAAACTGCGGTTCACTCGTGAGTCTTCCCCAGATGAAGTTACATTTGGTTAGAACCTGCTCACAATGTGGGCATGACTGCTTGTTTTCGGCTGTTTTGAGACTCTTATGACAGTTGGGACAAGAGTATAGCTCCTCTGTGATCGTCTGGCTCATTAGAAGATTGTCTGTGGGGGTTGCCGGGGGCCTCCTGCTGGCACTCGTTTAATTTTCATTCTCCCGCATCTCGAAGAACTTAGTCTGAGTTCACTCACTACGCAGTTCAGCATCAATCGAGTCCGGGGTGTTTTTTTCGTGATATTCTGTCTCGTTGGGTTCTAACCCGAGCTGTTCTGTATCTAATTTGCTTGCTTTGAGGTCAAAATTTTCAGCGATCGATCTATAGCGGTATCTAACTGTAACACTCGAGACGTTGGCTGCTTCAGCAACCGTATCTTGAGTGTACTTCTCTCCTATGAGTTGGCCAGAAATGTAGATACAGGCCGCAGCTATGGTTGTTGGGGACTTTCCACTCGTGACTTGTGTGCCTTCGACTTCTTCAGCGATTTTCTTTGCTTGTTGCTTAAGCAAACGAGAACCACCGATACGGGATGTGAATCGTGGGATAAACTCAGCTGGGTGCTGGATGACTGTATCAAGTCCCAGTTCATCAGAAAGATAGCGATATGCCCTACTAATCTCTTTTCGGCCAACACGAGCTACGGTTGCGATTTCGTCAAGTGACCGTGAGTCGCTTTGTATTCGGAAAGAATGATAAAGAGCGCTTGATGCCATTGCTTCGACCGAACGGCCGGGAAGAAGGTCATTTTCGCGGGACGTCCGGAAGATGACCGCAGCGGTCTCACGAACATCGTCTGGTGCGCCTAAGGCTGAGCCCATTCGTTCTACTTCACTGAGGCCCTCTTTGAGACGCTGGTCCTCTGCTGTGATTTGAGTGCGCGTCTGCCACTGCCGGAGTCGCCTAAATTTTGCTTTCTGTTTGCTGTTGAGTGTGTTTCCGTATCCGTCTCTGTCCATCCAGCCGATTTTGGTTGATAGCCCCCTATCATGCATACGCATGGTCGTCGGTGAGCCAGTGCGGGACTTGCTGTCTTCTTCGCTACTTGTGAAAGCTCGCCATTCAGGCCCGTGATCGATCTTGTCTTCTTCGACTACCAAGCCGCAGTCCTTACAGACTGCTTCCCCATTATCGGATACGACCCCACTGGCGCATTCGGGGCATATTCCTTGCTTCGGATGGCTTTGCTCCTGTGACTGTAGCGTGTCCGTATCTCCCCGCGTTGTCTCTGGCCTTCTCATAATACTGACTGAGCAGCAACCGCTCTAACCGCTCTAGTTCCCGTAAGCAATCCGGGTGTAAAAATTGTTTCGGGTGGTTGCCCATATCTCAGTAGCAGTGACTAGAGAAAGGGGGTGCCAAAATTGGCTTGAAACGGCGTGAATGAAAAACACCGGGCGATAGGTCTGTGACCTACCGTTGGTAGCGGGCTATTCCAGCGACCGCAAGTAGCGCTAACAGAGCCACAACCGGGCCGAATCCGGGTGTTTCGTCATCTGAACTGCCTGTAACACCGGTCTCGCCCCCGTTGTTGCTACCAGTTTCATCACCACCTGCCGACTGGGAACCGTTTGCTTCTGGTTCCGTGGAGTCGTTGGTCTCTGGAGTTTCCTCATCTGTTTCGTTTGTCCCGTCTGCTTTGTCACTCCCATTTTTATTATCGCTCTCATTGGGTGCCGGCTCGGCATCGGCTTCAATGACCGCAAATCGGGAGAACGAGTCGGTTGTTGCCGACACTTCGTAGTTGGTCTCGCGGGATTCAACAGTCGTATTGAGTTGAGTCCATCCACCCTCTGACTCGTGGACGACTGCGAGTTGATCAGTAGTAGTGTCTTCTTGAGGGATTCTGAAGGTGACTGTTCGGTTGATTCCTACTGTGTCTGTGTCTTCACTGGCATCTTTCTCGGAGTTGATGCTAACTGCGTGTACAACTTTCTCCGCTCCGGGGACTTCAACTTCGTTAGCATCAACAGCTTCCACACTGATTTCCGCACTGACCTCGTTTTCATACTCGATCGTGTTTACTGGGGCTTCTTCACCGAAGTCCGCAACCTTGTTACTCACCGAAACAGCCTTGCTGGACTCATTAGCCGGTGGCTCTGGCTGCGGTGAAGGTGCGGGTGCTGCGCCGCCACTGCCGCCACCACCGCCGCCGGGGTTGGCAGGAGCGTCCTTGGGGATGGAGATAGTCCCGAGGGTTTCAGTGGCGTTAGCAGTCTCTGCTTTGACGGTTTTCGTAGTTCCACCAGCATCATCCGGGATACTGTACTCAACTTGGACTAGCTGGCTTTCGTCGGTGGCTAACATCGTGGTGTTCTCTGTACCGATTGGGTTACCACCGACAGTGAACGAAATGTTGCCTTGAGTGGAGTTGTTCCCCCGATTGATGATCGTAGCTTCGATGCTAACTGTATTACCTGTCTCTGCTTCACTGGGTGCTGTTCCGGACGAAATCCCGACGTAGGACTCGACTCGGGATACGGTGAAGTCGGATTCTAGTTCTTCGTTGGGCGCTAGCTCGCTGTTGGCCTGAACATCTTTGTGGAAGGGACTTGTTACGATGAACGTGTAGTTCCCGACTGGAACGTCCAGAGCGTACGTATTCGAGGGACCGCCGACACTCGTTGTGTTGACAATGTCACCGGTACTGTTGTTCGCGGCCTTGATGGTTGCTACCGTTGCCGGGCTATCTGTCACGTTGTCGGTGATGGTACCTGAGACAGTTGCTGGGAGCGGGTCTACTGTGCCAGAGATACTAGATGCGCTATTCGGGGTCAGCGTAACCGTGGTCTGGTACTGCGTGTAGTCTTCAGGAGTGACGGTTACGGTGTACTGTCCCGGTTGGATCTCTGCTACTGCGAACTCGTTATTCGAATCTAGAGTCGCTGTTACAGTCTTTTTCTCATTGCTGACTGTAACGCCTGCCCCCGCTAGTGGGTCAGATTCAGCGTAGGTCGTTGCGACTGAACCCGAAAGGGAAGCTGGTTTCGGATCTAGCGATAGTTGCGCCTCAGACGTTTCCAGCAGTATGCTCGATGCTCCAGTCGTATTGGGGTTATAGTTGCTTTCGTTGTGTGTCGCCTCGAGAGTGTAGGTCCCAGTGGGAACTGTTTCGGCGAAGTTGCCATTACTTCCCACCGGAATTGTCTCTGTTACGCTTGTCTCGGCGTTCGTCGCAGTGAGAGTGACATTTGAGATGTTCTTGCCAGTTACACTGCTTTTGACGGCACCGGAGATCGTCCCCACGTCTTCGTCAGTAATCGTTGCCGTGGAGGTCTGGCTGTTTCCACCCTCATTACCGGCAAGGTCGGTGACGTTCTTGATAGTGACCGTGTAGTCACCCGGAGCAGTTGTCTCGTACTTCCCAGTGTACTCGTAGGAATCATCAGCACTCGAATTCAGTGTGAGGTTGCTGCTGAGAGTTACGAGGCCGCTGTCAGGGCCGGTAACTTGGACTTCTGCTCCACTGAGTTCCTCGTCGGTAGTGAGCGTGATGTTAGTCTCGTTAAGTCCTTTCTCGGCGTTGAGCTTGGTCACTTCCGGGAGGCCAGTGTCAACGATGATGTTTCCTCCAGTTGAGCTCCCAACTGGATTCCCGATCGGGTCCGCCGCATCGATGACTGAGACTGTTGCCGTCTGTCGCTCTTCGGAAGTGACTGGCGAGAGCTGGGTAGTGAAGTGGGTATCGTTGGTCCAAGAACCCGACCGCTCAGGCGTGACCGTTTCTCCACCGACGTCTATCTTAAGCGAAGGGAGTGTGGAGGTGTCCATCTGCTGAGAGAACTCGATGGTAACATCCACACTGCCGGTGGTGCTGTTGATCGTGTCCTGTTTGAGGTCGACTTCCGCTTCGGGGCGCTCGGTGTCTAACGTCAACGTGTCTAGTGTTCCAGCGTCAAGAGACCGGATGCCCGAAGAGTCTTCGACGAACGCAGTAAGATTCACCACACCGTCGTTTGCGTTCGTGAGGTCGAGGGTAGTATCGTACTGCTGTTTGCCATTTTCGAGCGTGACGGTCGTGCTAGCCTGTTTCGACCCGTCGACGTAGGCTTCAACGGTGATCTCACCGTCTACTGGCTCAGCAGGGAGTGAGACACTTACTGGAACATCACTATTGTTCTTACTCGAGACGACCGTGGGAGAGGAAATGCCCGTCGGAGATTGAGGGATCGTCGCTGCTGCGGCATTGACGTGACCGGCACCAACTTGGCTTTCAGTTCCTCCCATTTGGGATGCTCGGTCCTTGACACGCTGCTGAACTGCGTCCACTGTTGGCTCTGTTCCGGGTTGTTCAGACTGCTGGAAAGTACTGAGCACAACAGCTGCAGTTCCGGCGACATGTGGCGCAGCAGCAGATGTTCCGCCGAAATTCTTAATTCCGATTTGTGTTTTGGTGGTAACGTCGGTCGGCCCAACAATGTCCACACCGGGAGTACCACTGACGGTCGGGCCTCGACTACTATCCGAGTCGAGTTCTTGAGTATCTAAGCTGCCGGTGACCTCTGCGGCACCGACAGTGAAGGTGTTCGAGAGGGTGGCGGGGGCAGTTAGGCTAGCTTCCTGCGTTGGGTGCTCGGTGAACCGCGCATTGCTATCGATGAAGGCGTTGAGCTGAAGATTAGTTGGGGAAGTTGACTGGCTATCGGTGCGATTGAAACCGATTGCATAGTCTTCACTTGCGTCTAAACCGCCTACTGAGAATGGTGCTCTAGACGTGCTGGGGTCAAGAGAGGAAATGGTCTGTTGCTTTTCGTACGTGCCCTCCTGACTCTTCTTGTAGAGGTCGACTTCAAATTCGTAATCCTGCGCTGAGTCACCGTTCCAGTGGAGCGTGCCCTCGAGGGAGAATGTCCCGGTCGACCCGAGCGTACCGATTGCGGTTAAATTGCCTCGAGTGGTGTCGGATCCAAATTCGTGCTGCTTGGTATACGATCCTGTCTTGTAGTCTGCGCTGTAGTGATTAGGGCCAGCAGTGTTCCCGGAGGAAGTGACCCAGATCACACCGGAGTCAACTGCATCGTTAATCGCCTGTGAGTGAGATTCGGACCCATCGAGGGGAGCCTGCGTCGATCCGAGGGACATCGACACGACATCAACGTCTTTTCGGCCGGGGTCCGTATTTCGGTCTTGGATGTCATTAGCGATTGTCGTCCAATCACCTGTATTGTCTGCTGTATAGAGGACGAGCTCGGCATCGGGGGCGACGTCGGTGACAACCTCGGCACTGTCGTCGCCGTGCGTCTTGTCACTAGCTGATTGCCCGCCTCCTCGCACGTCGTTGTACTCAATGACGTTGTCAGTGATAGGCTCGTGAGATGCTGTGTCGGTGGACGGATCTCCTGAGAATCCAGCATCGATCACTGCTACGGTGACGTTGTCACCGGTTTGGTTTGCGTTTCGAAGTTGCTGGCCACCAATCAGTTCCGTTCCCTCACTAGTGATATTCGAGTCGTCGTTTGTGTTGTGGAGAGTCGGGCCGGCGTCGAGCGACGAAGAAGGCTGAGTGGCGACTGCGGTCCCAACTCCTGCGATACCGAAAGTGAGGATGGCAGCGAAGACGACTGCCAAAACTTGGTTGCGTCTCATTTGTTGAAGAGGTCAGTGTGCTTGTTCATCTGGATGACTGTACTTGCGGGGTTCTGTGGTGAAGTTTCTGGAACAGGTTTCATGATCGAACGCGTGCCGTGTCAGTCGAAAACAAATTGTGTGCCGTCATCCGATTTTGCCTTATTGAGTCTTGATTAATTGGGACTCACTTAAAGTATCGATTCAACTCTGTCGATCATCCTCATCCGCTGTAGAGATGAATCTTGGGCTCATCTACAGACTCGACATGTACTCGCTTTTAATCTCCGAAAATCTAGCACCTATTCAAAACACATAAATGCGGTTCGGATGGCCAATGACGAAGACAAGATACAGTGGAGTTGTTTGTATTAACGGTTCGAACCCTCAAATTTTTCGACGTAGACGTCAGGTGCGTGGTCAGTAATACAGGCTACACACTCGCCACAATGGATTTTACCGTCTGTGCGATCGTACGGGCACAACACGCCATCGTCTGGAACTTCGCTTTTGTCGTCGACGACCTTGTAGTGTCTGTCACCGTAGTCGTGGTCCGTGTCAGAGGCGTTGACAGTGAAATGCTCTACGCTGTCCCAGTTGAGGTAGGAGCTTGCGGAGTAGGTGAAGACGTTGTAATTGGGGAGACGCCGGGCGATTTCGTCGACTCGCCAGATGTCGTGTTGGGTCTTAAAATCGCCGGCCTCGTTAAATCTGATCGTGGTGACTGAGTTGTCTTTTCGGTCGGCATGGCGGCGGAAGGCTTTAGCCCACGTAACAGGGTCAATGTGATTCCAGAGAATCTCCTGTTTTCGCCGATGGTGTATTGGATAGGGGAAATCTCTCTCATTGCGAGCGGCGAAACAGCTCGAACTTTCCACCTGACACATTCTTGTTCCTAAATTGACACAATCAGTCGCGGAACTCATATTGAATGTAGCGATCTCGGAGGTGAACTTTTCGTTGCGGTAGGTTATGTAGTCCCCTAGGAGAAACGACCATGCTTCCACTCTGTCGACGGCGTACTCTGCGTCACGAATCCGGCGCCGTAGTTGGCTGATCCCGTCTACACTTTCGGTGTCGAAGCTGTAGTGTTCATTGGGGGCGATAATACCGGGTAGTTCGCTGTCGGCAGGAGGGTCTGACCGCGATATTGCGATGGCTTTAGCGCGGTCGTTTCCACTTGAGAAGGTGTGAAGGTAGGATTGCATGGGAAAATCAGTGGGGTTTCTGACGTTTGGGGGAATGCGTGGATACCGAACGTTGAGATGGAGTAATCAATAATCCAAGAAGAAATAATGAGTAAGTGGTTTCCTGCTTTCGGACGTTCAAAATGGGCAATTATCAGCTAGAAGTTGTGGCTCAGAAGACTCGACGCTACCGTTAGATGCCGATGAGTTGGTCTCACCGCGTGGGAAGAAGCGGTTAGTCGGACTGGATCCGCGGCGCAAGCATGTACGTAGTGTTAGCGAGTCCCTCAGCGAAATTGAAGTGGAACTTGACAGGGAAGTCGTCTCCGAGCTCTGTCGTGATTTCTGCATCCGACGGGAATGCCTTGTTTAGATCCTTGAGGTAGTCGAGACTGAACAGGGAGTTGGCCGTGCCAGAGTTGAGTGCGATGAGGTCCTCGCGCGTGAGTTTGAGGTTGACGTCGTCGGTGTCGCCATCAGCCTCGATGTAGAGCGCTTCTTCAGCGTCGTCGACGCGGAGTCGGATGTGATCAGAGACCATATCGGCGGCTTTGACGCCCCGATCGATCTGGCTCCCTTCGAGGACGATCTCAGCAGCGAGGTCCAGTTCGGGAATGTCTGGCTCCTGCCGGATAGAATCTGGGTCGATGAGCGACAGGGTGTAACTCAGTCCATCGAACTTGATGTCGAGCTTCCGGGTGCGTTCGTTGAGTTCGAGGTTGATGAGGTCGCCCGAGTTAGCCATGTTGACGATGTCTTCCAGCCGGTTGAGGTTGACACCGATGACGCCGCCACCGCCAGAGTAGTGTTCGAAGGCGCCCTGCTCGAGCGAGAGATCCGCCATAGCTACATTGGCTGGATCGACCGCGCGGACGGATAGCTCGTCCGAATGGAGTCGGATTTTACACTCATCGACGAGCACGCTGAGCGACTCTAGTGCGTCCTGAATCGTGGAGGCCTCGACAATGGCATGGAACCCGCTCTGAGATCCCTCATTGGAAGAGGAGTTGGCCTGCTGATCCGGCGTGGTGCTATCTTCTGACGAGTCAACTTCACTGGAGTCCTGATCGTCGGTCTGGGCGTCGTTAGAGGCTTCACTCATGCTCTCTTCATCACCATCGTTTGTCGGGGTATTGGTATTTTCGGTGGTGTCGCTTTCGTCAGATGCCGGAGCTTCTTCGGCAGTCTCTACTTCTTCGTTGCTCTCGTCACTTTCACTGGAGCGTACTTCCTCGGTAGGCTCGTCCGCTTCAGTCTGGCTGTTTTCATCGGGTTGTGCTTCTTCGGCGGGCTCGCTGGACTCGGTAGACTCGGAGGGAGCGTTCGAGGCCTCGTCAGGTGCCGATTCGTGCTCAGCTTCTGCGCCATTGTTGCTGCTGTTTTCCGCGCTATTGCTATTCGATTCGTTCAGGTCGATGATGTCGGGAGAGTTGCTCATGAGAGGGTTTGGGTTGTTTGGTGTGTTTCTCGATTCTGTCTTGAGGTCTGACTCGGGGCGGCGGAGGCCGGTCACGCGTCTGCGGCTTGTGATTCGCTTTTAGGAGTGAATTCATGAACGTTCACCCCTTCTGAGAAGAAAAATTTCCATGTGGTGGTATTTGATGAATGGAACTCGTTGGAGCTTTCACTCTGTGGTCGTCTCTAATGCGTAGCTCTCGTGCGTTCGCTTGAGAGCGGGCGTGAACTGCTTGTAGAAGTCGCCGGCCTCAGTCCCCTTGACAAACCGTTCGAACCGGGGGTGGACATCAGGACCTCGATAGTTTAGGCCTGAGGTAGTCCCATCAGTATCAGGAGATGGGACGAGATTGACGAGAGCAGCGATTTCGTGCTTACAGAGGGGATTCTTACGGGCATATCCGCAGGTGCAGCGAAGAACCCCACACCAAGGAATGAATAGGTGATAGTGCTCTCGCGATGAAGACTTAGTTACAAGGAAGCGCTGGGGGAGGTCAAACCCGTATGCGGTCGGATATTGATCGGTTTCGAAATAGGGTTCTGCGATGATGAGGTCGTCATCCCTATAACCAGTTTGAGTCGATTCATAGATGCTTTTTCGAGAAGAGTCAACGTGTTCGTCGAATGTATCTTGGGACACGACGAGCGCGCTTCGAATGTCGGCTTGAGGGTCGATCTGCGTGGAGTTCTCACAGGCCGTCTTCAGGCTGCGAGGAAGTTTATGATGATACCATTCTTTTCGCTCGTTGTGAAGATCGTGTAGTTGTGAGAGAGCAGCATCAAAGGCATCCGAGAGCGCGTCCCGGAGATATGGGCTGGCGGGCTCGAGATGTTCGGCGAACGACGCGCTAACATTGAGTATGTTATCGCTTTCCCATTCCCAATGGTCTTGGAGAATAGTGGAAGCGGTTCTACGCGCACTATTGGCCGTCGAACAGGAGGCAACAGCGTGTCTGAGCCGATAGTTGATCAGGTTCGGTGTTGATAAGTCATCGTAACCAGCCGAATTTGGTAGCTCGAAGTTTGGATGAGCTGGCAAGTAGGACGTGCCGGGTAGGTTCGCCGAAACGAGTGGTTCATGAGATTCGAGTCGACTCTGAAGGCACTTCCCAGTGCCATCACATTCGTGTTCGCTGTGATTCTCTAACTTCGCTTCTTCGTGCGGACTTTGTCGAGTCATGGTCTGGTGGGTTTCTGTCTGGCAAACGCAGGTATACTGAAGCGGGCTGCCTATCCCGCGAAAAAAATGGTTTCGGCCCCAGTGTGAATAGGCCTATGCGGACGGCTGGGTACCAGTGTAGTCACTGCTTGAGGCTATCTGCTTGGAGGGCAACATCTTCGAGCTTTTCTGTGATCTCTTTGGATGAGAGGCTCGTTACGAACTCGTGGCTGTTGAAGTACTGCTCTTGCTCGGCGAACTTTTCGGGCGGGTTGTGAGGGTCAGTCCCCGGAGAGAGGGTGAGCCCCATGACGGATGGGATTTCTTGATTTGTCCGTTCTAACTCCTCGAGGTATGCGTCATCGTTTGCGGGCTTGCCGTCAGTAACGACGAGCATGAGTGGGTGGAGGTTGCGCGACGCTTCCTGTTTGACTCTTTCACGGCCCAAGGCGAGGGCGTCGCTGAGAGGCGTTCCACCAGTCGCATCGCCCGTTACGATCGAATCGGCGCAGTGTTCGATGGGTGTACCGAAGGGCGCAGGAACACGAATCTCTCCATTATAGAAGTCAAGGATGGAGACGTCGATACCAATTTCTTCGGCGGCAAGTGCGAACTGTGCAACCGCTTTCTCAGCTGGGTTGATTAGGTTCTTGCCGCTCGTCATCGATCCCGAACGGTCTAAGACGATGATGAGCGCGTACTGTCTGTCGCCACCGAAGTCACGCTGTCGGAAGTAGGTGGTCTTCCCAACGGCGTAGGCCGTCGACCGCCCTGAATCATATCGGCCGCTAGAACGACCTCGGGTAACGTCGTCGCGTTGAGAGTTCGTGAGCGCTTGCTTCAGGGTTTGGCCAGTGTAGGGGGACTCGTCTACTGCTTCTGTCCACCGCTCAGTCTTCGTCGCATCTACTCCGGACGTTGGCATGACCTGAAGTGTGTCTTGTTGGACGCCACTCCCGGAACCATTCCCTCCATCTTTTTTCGACTCAACGGTTGAGTCGTACTCGCGGTTTAGTTCTTCAAGAGTCTGCTCAAGCTGGTCCAATTCGCGATCGAGTTCGGCAGGGAGTTCTTCATCCGGGCTTTGTGATTCTACAGCTTCATGTTCCGCGTTGAGGTAGTCCTCATCGGCATCAAATTTGTCCGACCCACCGGGTACTTCAGGACTCGGAGCGTTCGCTTGGGGCTTAGCGGCTGCCGATTCAGACGTGCTTCTTTCATCTGAGTGTTCGTCATGCTGATCTTTTCCGTCGCCCCGACTCGTCTGTTCTCCATCTGACTCGCTTCTTTGCGGCTGCTCAAGAGAAGTTTCGCTGGAGGTAGAGGTCGATTCTGGGGAGGAATCGTTTCCATCGCTATCAGCCGAGTCGGTGGAAGTTTGGGAGTTGGATGGACTATCTGACGACGGGCTAGAGAACGCGTCGAAGGTGGTCTGCCCGTCTTGGTAGGCTTCTACTTCTGGTGAATCGGTCTCGCCATCTTTGTCGGCGTCTTCGCCTGTTTCTGCTTCACTAGTGGACTCCGGCGGCTGTGACTCACCTGAGGTACTATCCTTGTTAAGCGTGTCTTCCCCGCTTTCCGTGTTTGAGTGATCTCCGCTCGGATCGTGCTTCTCTTGGTTGCTGTCGCTGGTATCGGCTTGTTCAGTGGACTCCTCCACAGAGTCCTGTTCGGTGTCAGTTCCATTCTCCTGAGTGGCTTTTGCCCCGCCCTGATTGGAGAGCTGGGGAGCCTCTTTTGACTGGTCACCGAAGCTGTCTGTGTCGTTGGAGAGAGCCGGTTTATCTCCCGACTGCGATGACTGGGAGAGATCGTCCTCGGTTGGGGCAGGAGCATCATCAGCTGGCTGGCTGGTGTCACTCCCGAGTGGCTCTGGAGCGTTGTCATCTGCGCTTGCGGCTCTGGAGTAGTCATCAGGGAAGTGCTCTGAGGGTTCAACATCATCGCCCGCAGTTGGGGAAGGGATGGAGTCAGGTTGCTCGTCTCCTGCCGCCTCTGAGTCTGTGGCAGAGCTTTCGGCCGGCCCGTCACTCTCTAGAGAAGTTTCCTTAGGAGTTTCCTCAGGAGTTTCCTTAGGAGTTTCCTCAGGAGTTTCCTCAAGAGTTTCCTCAGAATCACTGGCGTTCTGGCCCTTTGGAGAGCTCTCATTCGCACACTCAGCCCCTTGGTCGGGCTTATTGCTTTGGCTTTCTTGCGAATTATCGTCGTTCGGTGAAGTGTTACCACCCTGAGTCTCGCTTCTGTCCTCATGGCTACTGGACTTGTTCTCAGGTTCTGGCTCGGCTGTGCTTTGCTGCTGCTGTGTCTGGCCAGTCTGAGAAGAGTCAGTATCGCTACCGTGCTGCTTCTGCTGCTGTGAACCGGACTGACTTTTAGCGATTAGCGGATCTACTTTGTTATTCCAAAAGTCCGCGAGTAGGTTGTACCGCGTTTCAGGATCAGGTGTGTAGAGGACACCGTTGCGAAGACTGAGGAGGTCGGGAAGAAGAGAAATGAATACTTGCCGGTTAGTACTATTTACGAAGACGAAATCAGTGTTTGCGGGGTCGAGAAGTTTCCGGAGGGTACCGGTGTCGTAAACTGAGAGGTCGATCGCAGAGAGGCTAACAGCGCTTAGCCATGAGAATGTCCGCTCTTGATACTGGACGCGGAGGAAATGATTCAGGAGCTTCTGACGCTCGGCTGCGCGTTCAGTCGTGTCAAGCCGAATAGCCCGCTCGATGGCTCCGTCTTCGAACCCGTTGAAGAAACTCTGGGCAACTTGTGTGACTTGTTGTTCGTTGTAGCTCCCAATGATGTCCCCAAGAACACGGGCGTAGTCCCTGAAGTTAGTATAGCAGACGTGGGCGACTTCGTGGAGGATGAATGCGCACTGGGCAGCGTAATCGAGGACCTGCCTCGACTGGTACGGAGTTTCGTCTAGTGGGATCGGCGTCTCTTGGGACGTAACGAATATTACGTAATCAGCATCCGTCCCAAGGAAGTCGCGGGGATTGATCTTGTTGGGGGTGTCCTCAGGGCTTTGCCCTACGTCTGGGTTTAGTGCGAACGCCGAGCTGATCTGGTTACTCAGGAAGAGGTCAACCGTCTTCCCGATTGGGGCATGAGCATTCGCATACCGTTCGAGAGTACGTCGACGCTGCTCTGAGCAACGGAGTTCACTAGGGTGGACCGAAGTATCGAACGATTCAGGATTGAACCCTTCGCTATTTCCAATTGTGATGTTACTGAATGAGTGCGGCATGGTGTTGAGTAATAACGTGTGGTTCCCCAAGGGAGATGTTCTGATCTCCCCGGAGCTCTGTTAGTCGCGCACCCTTCCTGAGAAATAAACGGGGTGGCTGGTCCCTCCTTCTCGTGAACATGTTACTGGCACACTCTCGTCGTATTCAGTCGCTCGTGACCGATTTCGGAACGGTATCATTTACGTACTGTTCGAGGCTTTCGAGTTTCGAGCGTCGGTCGGCCCTCCCCTTAATGATGGTTTTGAGAGTGCCTCGGGGGTTGCCGTTTTCATCAGTCCAGTAAATCGCGTCCTCAAGCTGTCGTGTAGAGAGCGTGGGGACGGAGCGGTCATCGCGAGTCTCGTTAGCCACACTGACGAAACTCTTGATTACGTTTCGGGAGACGACCTGTCGGTGTTGGTTGAACCGATCGTCGAGGAGGTCGATCTCTTTTGCGGGAGCGAGGTAGTCGGCAGGGACGATCCGGAGGCGGTCAAGGAATGCATCGTTGAGCGAGCCCGCACCGTCGTATTCGACGGTGTTCGGATTTGTCGTGGCGATGAATCGGAAGGCAGGGTGGGGAGTGATCCGCTCACCAGACTCTTCGATTACCATTTCACCGTTTTCGAGGAGCTGGTGGAGCGCCATCGTCACGTCTGGAGGGGCGGCCCGAATCTCGTTGAACACTGGAGTAATGCCGTACTTCGCACAGTACGGGATGAGTTTGTCCTCGAAGGCGACAGACCCGTCTTCCTGCGGCATCATCGATCCAATGAGGTGTTCGGCTAGCATCGACTCGTTAAGATCGATGCTAATGACTGGCCGATTCGTCTTCCACATGACCCAGTTGATCAAGTAGTTCTTCCCACACCCGTGAGGCCCCTCGAGAAGTACGCCTTTTTCGCCACGAGCAAGCGTGTTACAGACGACTTCAGAGATAGATTCACCAGTGGGAAGGCTGATCTCTTTAGGCTCGACAGCTCCTTCCATGTCAGGGACGAGCGGGTGGTCGACATCGTTTAAGATTGGAAGATTTTGGAAGTGCCAGTCTTCGCCATCCCACTCTTCAGAGACACGGATTGGTTCTCCGGGCTCTTGCTTGACCATGTCCATGCTGATAACATCAGCACTGGAAGCGCCATCACGGCCTTGCTCGACTAGCGTTTCAATATCCGGCGTGTTGTGGTGGGATACGTCAAGCCCAAGATCGCGGGCGAGGGCTTCGCGGGCCAGTTGGTCAGCCGGGTCTGATGCGAGCTCTGCTTGCTGTTTGATCTTTCGCGCTTCGGGAAGCGGGATGCTCGGCACCTGTGCGAGTTCTTCGACCGTTGCGCCGAGAACATCGTCGAGAGTATCGTAACCCCGATCGTTCATCGCCTCTACCTTCGCATCACTCACCGCGCCAAGATCCGAAATCTCGCTATTACCGCTCAGCGTGGTGGCCTCGTCCTCGAAAGACTCGCCTGCGACGTCTTCCACAGACGGGCCGTCACGGAGGTTCTCGTACAGAAGCGCGATGGTTTCAGGGCAGTCGCCGCGGGGAGTCACACCGGTTATGGTTAGTGAGCCCTGAGCGCGGTCTATCTCGTACATGTCACCGCCTCCTCGGAGCTCCGAGTCGAAGGTGGCCATGTCGATGTCTAGATTCTCTTCAGCAGCGCGTTGTTTGACGGTGTCAATGCTTACGCTGCCACTCTGCTCTTCAAGAACGTACCGAGTGAAGTAGCTCACTCGCTCCGGGTCGGTGTATTCAGTTGAATTCATGGGAAATCAGGAATGCGCCACCCTTTACGAGACAAAAACGGTCCCCGGCTTGCCGATGCTCGGAGTGATCTCATTGTGTGAGGATCCAATTACGGCAAGTTAAATCGGGCGGCGTCGAAACCGCAAGGTAGTGTTGTGCCCCTGCTGTCGGACTATCTGTTAAGCCGCGCCGTTCACGGCGTGGAGGATGTCACTCGTTGAGTGCGGACTTGAGAGTCCTGCGGGCCTCAAGAACCGCATGAGGGTCGATCCCGACTTTCTCTGCTTCTTGTACCGCCTCGTCCAAGTGGTCGATGGCCTCCTCTACCTCGTCCGTTGCCGGTCTATCCTCTTCGTCTTCTGCGGCTTCAGAGATGACTTCAGCCAATGAGGAAAACGCGCCTTCGGCATCATCTATCTTGAACCCCTCACCGAGTTGGTGATTCCAGATGAAGATGTCTCGGTGATGGAGAGCCGGGAGCATGAATACAGTCCATTCATGATTCCGACTAAGCTCTTCAGTGTACTTATCATGGATTTCATCAACGTGGAGGGGTTCGTCAGGGAGGAGTTGTCGGGCTACTTCGGACTGAGCATTTATCCACTTGTCTACTTCTCCAGAGAGGGGCAGGGGGTGCGATTCAACCGTGTTGATTAGTCGTGGCATTGTGGGTGAGTTCAGGAGGGGTGGTATTTGAGCAACGCTTCACCCCTCACAGAAAATAAAACCTGACTGGTTGAAGACTGCTAGTAACGGCTTTTGCGCTTAGTTGTCTGGACTAGATCCGGTGAGAACTTGGTCGGTAGAAGTGTTGAGGTTGTTGTACTCTCGGGTGACCTCGTCGTGTTCTCGCTGATGTTGGACAGTAACCGGCTGTGTGTAGATCTTCACTCGATGAGTCTTTGACTTGTATCCGGTGTACTCAGTAAGAACTGTATAGCGGAAGCAGCCGTACTTATGCCGGGTCAGGTCTGTACCGGCCGCATTCGTATTGGGCTGAGCGTAATCGATGGAGATCACGGTGGGCCAGAACGTACTGTCGTCCGGGGCTAACGAACCTGAGAGGGACTCGCCCGGCAGGACCGTCGGCTCTGGAATTGCCTCTAAATGTCTTTCATCGATAGTCGGTCGCGCTCGGAGGTCGTCCATTAGACCTTCCACCGAACCGAACCCGGTTGCTGCTGTCCGCAGATCGTCTGTATTAAGGATGACTTCGGGCTGGTCAGCATCTCCTCGGGGATCGCTTATCGATGTGGAGATGGTAGGGTCGTCTGTCTCGGCTGCGCCGGCAGACTCGGCGTCGACGGCGAAGGACACCTGCCCATTTGCCGTGCTAAGGTGGTCCGATAGTACCAGTCCGGCGCGATCAAACGCAGAGATGATTCTAGAAAGGCCGCGACTCCCGACTGTCAACTCCTCAGGAAGCTCAATCTGATGCCCATTTGTCGGAACGGTTTGAAGAGCAGATTTGGGAGGGTGCTGGGAATCTGTTGGTGTTACGTTGACCGGTGAGACGAGGAATGCGTTGCTTCCTTTACTCACAACAGCTGGATTCGGCCCGCATCCGTATACGGTCGTCTTGCGGTGGTCAAGACCTCCAGATCCATTCACTAGACGGATCATCTGTTCGAGGCGCGAAGGGTTAATCCCGACCGCGCCGTCGCTTGCGGTGGCCGTCCACGCTCCAATATACGGAGTGAACTCTTCTCCAAATCGACTATAGTACTTCGGGAATGAAACTCGTTCGTACTCAACTGAATCGAGATATTCTTCGAGGCCATCATGGACATAGGCGACCTCACTAGCCTCAATTCCCTTCGTACTTGGAAGGCCGACGGTACCCACTGCTGGGTGCGGTGTGAGAATCTGTGCCCCGTTGAAGGGCTTGAGTACGGGGTCCCACACGACGCTCTTCTCAGTAGAGGGGTGAGAGGTTATAGGAGCTAAACCCTCTTCTGATGGGTCTAGTGCGATCGGAGAAGAGGTGTCGCTGTCTACCTCCCGATTGGGGATAACTCCTGCCCGAGTACCTTTGGTAATGCCTCCAGCGAATCGCTCGTTCCAGTGTTCGATCACTTCAGAGTCGGCTGGGGTCCCCCCGTCTGTACCTTGGCTTGGCTGTCCCGGCGAGGGATGGTCGGTGTTTTCATCGCCCGCTGTCGTGAAGTCGGTGAGCGTTCGATCTGCCATCTCAGCTATCGCAGAATCACAAATGCGGTGGGTGATTCAGAGGAAGTCATCGAGACCCGTAGAGACTGTTTCAGTTAAGTCGACAGCCTCCATCTGAGTTAAATCAGCTTCACTCGCGACTTCTGGGAGGCTGCTGATGTCCTCGAGTGAGTCGATATGTGTGAGTGCGCTGTCCGGGATGCTGCTGATATCGTCGTACTCGCCCATCTCGGCGGCCTGATTGACTGTTTCGAGCGTGGATGCCGGTTTGATAAGGATGTCGTTGAGAGTGCTGTAGTATCCCTTGTGGCTTTCAGATGCGAACTTCCCGCCGAAATCGCTGGTGAGGACTGCGCCCAAGCCGACATACAGGGGCCACATGGTGATTACCGTTGGCGACATGCCTAGACGCTGTGCGACGGTGGCAGCCGACTCTGCGTATTCTTCTGGGATCCCAAGGTGGGTGTAGAATTCTTCAACTGTGTACTTTGCGTCTGAGAAGTTGATCGGGGTTTTACGCGCTCGCGATACCAGTTCCGGGAGTCGGGACTTTCGCCTCTTGAGTTCGCTAATCGCATCGTCCCACCAATCACTCAGCGGTACTCGGTCGTTCTTCCGCTCGTGCTGAACGCTGTTGGGATTGCCATCGTGGCGACGGCGTTTTTCGAACCCGTCGGTAAAGAACATCGCGTTCTCCTCAGGGATGAGAGCAATGTCACTCACCCGGAATACACTCCCTCCGGTATGACTGTAGTTTGCGCACAGACCGAGGTGAACCTCTTGGTCGGCGTTGTTCGCGAGCTTGTCAGGGTCGGTGTCCGGCGTTTTGAATCCTCTCTCTCCCTCTTCTTTAGGTTCGCCTGCCGCTGCTTTCTTGGCTGCGTCAGCGAGGCCCTCAACGTCCTCTGGGTCACTGAGTGCCGACTTGAGGTCGACGCTAAGGTCAGGGAAGAACATGAAAACGTCTGCTGCCCCGCCCCACTTCCGTAGAGAGATTGCGCCGTAGACGTTCGTGTGGCCGTTTCGCTGGAGTGCTGCTATCGCACGCATGAGGGTTTCGGATGGCTGAATGATCGAGTATCGATCACTCGCGATTTGCCATCGGTACTCGACGTCGAAACCGAGTGCGGCTAATGCCTCCCGACGCGGGTCTCGAATGTCTTGGTGGCTCTCAACGGTGTCCAACTTCCCGCGGTCTCGCGTTGCACGCTGGTCTAGATTCACACCAAAGTCGCTGAGTTCCTCAAGATCGAGCCCGGACTGTTGGCGAATCTTCTCGACATCAGGCGTTCCGTCGTTGCCGACGAATTGGTTCTCTGCGAACAGCTCACCGCTACCGGCATCAGGAAGGACAGTCAGTGCCTCTTTCAGACTGCGATTAACGTCGGTGTAGAACGAACTTCGGCTAGAGAGTTCTTCAGGAGGGGACGCATTATCTACGGGGGTCAGGCCACAAAACGGGATCGTGGCTGCCTTCTTCAGGAGGTCGGTCGCTTTGATCGAGTCAGAGAGTTGCGTATTGACGGTGATATCGACGGTACGACTGGACGTGTCTTCGCTGCTGTATTTGGGATTACTCGACATGATGGGTTTGCGCTGTTACTGGTTCATCCGATGTGATTCGACGCGCACCTATTCACGCTGAAAAACCGCGGTGGAGTTACGCTGTCTGGAGAAGAGAGGTCTGTGCTGTCGGGACGTACTCGGACAGAGAAGTATCGTCCGCAGCAGAGGGTGGGGTATTACTATCCGGAGTCTGTGGGGAGTGTGAGTGGGACTCGACCACAGGCTCATCCTGCGACTCCATCTGCGCCGGCTGCGGCTTTTCTTCGGGGGATGTGATGATATGGCCGTAATTTTCTGCGAGGCCGACATTGAGCCTCACGACTGCTTCTGCTAGGTCCGTTGCTACACTTCGCAGCTCATCGACTGTGGGTGTAGCTGGGTAGTTCTCTGAGTCAGCTGTGTTGACGGTCTCTTCCCAGTTCGAGACGCCTTCTATATTGATGTTTGACTCCTCATTGGAGTCAAACTCGTCAGCAATCGTCGATGTTGTATTGTTCACTTGCGGGGATGGCTGTTTGTGAATAAGATCTCCGAGAGTGTCTTGAACTGCTACAAGCGTCTCGTGGGATGAAATGAAGTCTTGAGAAAGAGTAGTATTTAGATCGGAATGTTCGCTGTTGGTGTTCGTTGCGTGTTGGACGGCCCCAACAGCCTTCTGGACGTAGTCGCGGACGCACTCGAGATGGGATGCCGATGCTTGGCGGGTGTTATCCATCTTGACTCCCGGCCGGTCTAGTGTCCGAATAATCGTGTACACCGCTTCGAGGTGTTCAAGCGCGAACACGCCATCGCAGATCGCTTTCGTTGCGACAACCTGCTCTGCGGGAGTGCCGGGTCGCCCGGTCTTTGTCAGTGGACCTTCCGTGGAACGCGAGGTCTCGGCCCGCATTGCGCTTACTGCGCGTGGGTACACATCATCTGGTGGGTTTTCATTGTGGACTCCTACATCGATTGAGTTGTCATCTGAATCGTCGTGTGGTGTTGTCATGAGTACACTCAGAATCGGGCAGTTATCTCACCAGTACAAATGCGGTACTACGGCGTCAAGGCATCGTCCGGTTCATCTGTTGGTCAGAAAGCGAGAAGGACATTTGCGATGTTTAACCAACAAAACGATCTGACCAGCGGCTAGTTGTAGGTTAAATTGTCTGCGGTCCGAGCAGGTTGAGTGACTCAGGGGTGGTCTTGAGGTGGGTTACACTCAATCTGCTCGGGGTGCGCTGATTCTATCGACACTCTGGTAGTGCATTGAAACTTGATCGTGGGTGTCTTGGTAGATCTGATCGGCGACGTCGTCGAACATGCTGACAGGTGTACTATCGACTATCCGCCAAGTCCCGAGGATTGGATTGTAGTACATTACGACCGCGTTCGGAACTCTCCCCGTCAAATTTCGTTCAGACACGATAACGCTGATAATCCCGTCGTCAGGCGAGCCGTGAATGGCGAACGAGTTCTCGAACTGAGGCCATGATGAGAGTTTAGTGAAGTCGTCTGTAGATAATGGGCGATGA
Source organism: Halorubrum sp. ASP1 (assembly GCF_005435135.1). Classification (NCBI taxonomy): domain Archaea; kingdom Methanobacteriati; phylum Methanobacteriota; class Halobacteria; order Halobacteriales; family Haloferacaceae; genus Halorubrum; species Halorubrum sp. ASP1. The sequence goes on from NZ_SGUA01000007.1 coordinate 68,863, forward strand.
CGGATGCAAAGTTTTGAGAAGTATCCCGGTGGAGCCTGCTGTTGGACCTCTGGCTGAGGAGACCGTGTCTCTGATGGGATCACGCGCTGACTGGTATCAGACCACTCTCGGAAGACTTTCTCCTCTCTTTGATCGTTGTGGAGGATGAGATCAAAATTGTCCTCTCTCGGCCCAACAACTTGCCACTCGTTCCCATTGTATGCGAGCGCTGCCACCTCGCCGTCGACCTCGGCGTATGCCCCAACAACTGAGCCGTTGGCATCTACCAATAGTGGATGAGCAAACCCGATGCCTTCCCGAGGGGGTTTCATTAGTCCGAAGAGTTCTACTGGTGAAACCGGTCGGTTATGAAGCTGCTCTAACGCCTTCTCCATGTATTGTGATATGTTACCCTCTTGGCTTCAATTGTGGGGGTAAGTTTCTACTGGGGTATTTGTCGGTTGAGCTCCTCTCGTGTCTTGATCATTCTGACAGACAGGGTGTCTGTAGATGCTGGGGGATCACTCAGGCAGACTGCTCGGTAGGTGACAACCGTTCGAGTGCTGCCAGACTCTCTGGATTCTTGCGGAGAGGTGGGATCGGTCTCAAATCCAATTGTTGAAACAGCACTTCGGGGGCGTCTGAGTGAGTCACCGAGCCAATAGTCTAACTCTTCAGCCGCGAACTTGCCGGCTGGCTTCTCACCGATGGCTTTTCGACGAGCTTCTCTGATGTTTTCAGGGGATTGCTCTCCTTCTTTCAGGCTCGCGAGCGTGGCGAATGGGACAGTAATTTCTATCCCAGATGCTGTCTCGAAACGGTGGGACTGCTTGCGCGGATCGTGGCTGATGTGACGTGCGAGTCGGAGCCCAAAACACGACTTAAGTACTGTGTAAACGCGGTTGAGCCCAATTTGTATGTCTGGTTGGTCTTCAGGAACAGTGAAGGGTGCTGTTGAGGTCTTGGGGGCCATCCCTGTCTGATTCGGCGAGTACTCTCCCGACTGTTTGGGGAGGGCTTCTCGAGTGGGCTTTGTGATATCCATCTGTGCGGGCTGGAGAAGCAGGCCCGTATCTGAAGTTGTAGTTGTATCTTCAATCAATATGGGATGCGCCCCGCTTGGTGTAATTCGTAGGTTCGGTGCCCGATATCGACCGCCCCCTGTGAAGAGTCGGACAAGCATCTCTAATCGGGTGGCAGTGATCCCGTAGGCCCCTCCGCGAGCTGCGACGCTCCGCCCCGTGATGATGGGGTCAAAGCGGTCAAACTCTGAGTAGAATTGTGGTAAATCAACGGGAGAACCCGTACCGAACACTTTACGATACTGAGATGCGCCGTCAGTAACACATGCGATCTCACGGGCTCTCAAAATGTGTCCTCCTACTTCGACCGCAGCCTGATCGTGACGAGCGGTGAGGATCTTAATACACTCGCCACTGGGGGCCCACTCATATGATACTGGCCCAGTGGATGTATCCCAAGACACCCTGTCAACGCCGCTAGAGTGGGAGCTCGTACTGTCATCAGGGCTGGCGGGTTCATTTGTCGACTGGGAAGATCCCGACTCTACTGGACTACCTACTAGTTGTTGCTGCTCAGTATCCGATTCGCCTGTTGGTCCAGCTTGGGTAGGATGTGGTGAAGACATGAATGAGTGAATGCGGGGCTATACATCTCACTCAAAAAAGGCAGTACAGAGGCCTAGTTAAGAGAAAAATCGCTAGGCTCGAATTCGACACCAGTAATCTGGTCATTCAACCACTCAATGAGGATCTCAGTGCTAGCGACGAGGAATTCAGAAGCAGCAGTAAGTAGAACGTTCGGCGCATCCCAGCAGCCCCAATTTCTATCAGTAAGACATGCCGTGAAGGCGGCGAAGGGGATATCGTGGGCCGTGAACAGGAAGATGACTGTAACCACCGACAGCGGGACCGTAAGTCGGTAGATGCCAATCTTTCTACCCACCTTCCGAAATGCGTAGATCGGTCCCGTTATAACTGCGAGAGGGGTCCTGTACCAGCGCTCGCGAGTCGCGTTCCAGATGTTCTCTGTATCCGTGGTTGAGGGGATTGAGTGGATGATAGCCGCGATCGCAACCCACCAGCTGACTAGCGCTGCGGCGATTACAGCTCTCCCAGAACCAGCGAGCTCTGAGAGAGAATACTGTAATAGAACCAGCGCGACAGAAACGTTCCCAATCACAGGCGCGATTGAGATGAGCAGCGACGTCAACCATGTTCGAGGCTTAGCATGTTGGACGTACCCCGGAGAACCAGTAAGTTGGAAATAGACCGTCTCTTTCACCGGGATATCGCACATGGCACACATCATCCGGTGAGAGAATTCATGGAGTATGATTCCCGGTGCTGTTGCGATACGGAAGCAAATCGAGTACCAACTTCGAGTGGTGGTGTTGAGCGATGAGTGCATTATATTCCAAATTCGTTCTGAGGAGTAACCGAGGGGAGAGTGTGTCCCCCGGCAGTAGCGTGTCTGTCTGGGATCGTGAATAGCACACACGAATTATTCCAGAACATGGTAGCCTCTCAATCCGTGCGATAAAAAGACTCGGGGGGAGTTGACGACTGGTAGTTAGTACTGAGTACTAACCAACTCAAACTTGCGAGATGTTCTCCTCCGACTGTTCAGTCAGTGGAGAGATTACTCCACGGTTGACGAAGTCGCGGAACTCTGTGAGTGACATCCGCGCGAGAGCCTCCAGATCACTAATTTCGATCGTCTCTGAAGTCCCCTCTGAGGGATTTTCCGGATTGGGCTTTAGCAGACGCATGTCGCCGTCCTGCTTGATGATACCGTACGCTTCTGTGCCCATATAGTCCACTTTCCCGACGAGAAGCGGTTGGGCGGGGTTGCGTTCATCCGGCTTACCGAAGTTGTGACACCTTGCCAGAGTAATCGCAACTGGGGGGATGTCGGGCTGTTCAGACTGCGAACGAGGACATTCAGTGCTGAAGTCCAGAACCGGGGTTGCGTGGGAATCGGTTGCATCTGCTTCCGAGACGAGCCCATCTGAGACAGGGTTCGTAGTTCGAAGGACCGCCCCAGTGACGCAGTCTGGGAGATTCTCTTCAATCTCTGGCTTGAGGTCCAGAATCAGGTGACGCATCCCACCGTAAGTCATGGTAGCGACTACTGTGGCAGCAATCCCGCTTGGGATCTTTTCGGCGGGGAAATCCGGACGAGAGGTGTCTTCTTCAATCTTTAGCCCTGCTTGATGGGCTTCCTTGCTTGATGTTTCCTCGCCCAGAGTCCCGTCAGGCCCGATTCCATGGCGGTACCGGGCACGGCCATTTGACTTGGGCTCTGCCGGCTCTTTGGAGCCTTTTGAGTCAGTGCTTGAGTCCGGCTCTGATGTAGACGTCTCACTACCGACATCCCCGGTAGTCTTCTCAGGGGCATAACCCAGCGGCACCGGAGACTCCCCGGTCACGCGGTAGAAGACGATCTCGTCTCCGGGACCGTATGTCCAGAGCTGGAGGTGCTGTTCTGAACTGATCGACTTGGGGGTCTTCGGGCCGCTGTTGGTAGGTGGTACGTCGTGTCGATTTCGCGGAGAGCTAGGCTGGTCAGTCATTGTAGTAGTGATCGATGGAAATTCGAGAGTTCGATGGTGTGCCCGTGGCAGACATACTGGGCCCTCCGTGGTGACTCGCTGGGTGAATTCCCAGCGGAAGGGGCAGATGACTCCGTCGGGAAGCCTCGGTATTTTGGGGCACGTTCGACGGGTAGAATTATAGGTTGATCGCATTTAAAGACCGGGCACGCAGATGGTACATTCACCCTAGAGGGCGAAAAGGAAAGCCTGCTGAGAGAGTCGGATGTTGAGTAGAGACCATCTTACCGGAGTCCAAATGCAAACAACGCGACCAATGCGATAACGCTGTAGAACGTCGAGGCCGCGCCGAGAATCACTCCAACAACTGGTATCAACGAGAAGATTAGTGAGGTCAGGACGAGGCCGGTAGCAGTCGAGAAAGCTATCACCCACAGAAGGAGATAACTGGGGCTGATAGTGCTGATAAGGATACTTGGTGAGCAAGCTGAAAGGAGGCTATTGTCTCTAACAGCGTTGACGAACCCAGCAGGAGTGAGGTACAGACCAAGGAACCCTGTCAGCAGAGCTCCGATCACCCACGTTGAAAGTGCAGGCATAGAGTCGAGTTCAAGCGGGAGATAGCCAAAGACAGCGAAGCGGGCCGTGAGCCAAACAAGTGAGGTGCCGACGATTATGGAGATACTCGGAAGGATGAGGGCGATAATGGCACGGCACCCCTCGATGAAGAGCCTGCCCCAGTCATTGAAGACGGGGGGTGGAGCATCTCGCTGAGCGTGAGCGGTGACACGCCACCCATAGCCAGCAATCAGAATCGTCGGCACTAGTGTTACTGAGAGGGCCGTGAGGAGGGCTCCGATGGCAATTGTTTGTCGCCACTGTTCTTGCTGGAAGACGTATGTGAATCCAGCTGTCGGTGAGACAGACTGGCCCCGAGCTTGGTATTCGGGGGGTGTTTGAGGGGTATTATCGACCATATCAAGATAGACGGACACAACTCTATCGATGTGTTCTGGTTACTTCCGGTTGCTAAATGTCCTATGTGGAACTGAACCGGTCACGAATCCCCCGCAAAAAAATGATCTGTACGAGGCTACTTGTAGTCGAGCGTCAGTCGTCGTTTAGGTCTAGCATCGACTTCGTCACGCCAGTCATGTAGTCTTTGAGTCCCGGGTTGTTTGAGACGTATTCTTTGATGCTATTCGCGGTATCTTCGTCAAGGCGACCCTGTTCATCAACAAGACTTTGTCTCGGTATCAGCGGCTTATCGCTGTGAGGCGAGTTGTTGAGGGCGTTGGCTTCGATCCGATCGGCCATATCTGCGCCTGAAGGGTTGCGTTTGCGTTCCCGAGCGGTGCGCTGGTTGCCCGCAGAGCTCGACTCGCTTGAACTGGAGGCGGACTGGTTACTACTTCGTTCTACATCGACACCGGCTTTTTTATCCACTTGAGCGGTGGGCACTTCTTGCCCGTTGCTTGTGTAGAACTTGTCAAGTTTAACGTCGTGAAGTGTGACTGAATCGCCTCGAGAAATGTTCGATGGAATATCTTTTGTCTGGTCGATCGTCCGGCCTGTCGCGTCTCGTTCAGCGTTGTTGGATGCAGCTCGCTCGTCTGTGTCTACACCCGAGTCCCAGATTGTAACCTTCAGCTGCTCACTCCCACCAGTGTTGTCTGGGTCGCTAACATAGACGATTTGGTCAATCCCATCATTCGTTTCGGATCGATTGACGGTGCCGGTTACCTCTCCTTCTACGGTCCCGCGAGACTCTTCCCAGTTTGAGTAGCCGCTGTAGCCTTCTCTTTCGTAGTGGTCGACGAGATCAGAGACATCTCCGACACCGATCGAACCAGATGTCGTGTATTGAGTTGTGTATCCGCTGCTTCCAGTTGCGACTTTTTCGGCTAGGATAGCCCCTTTTGTTTCCCGTTTGACCCGCTGTGTGTCAGCCCCTTGCTCTAGGTCGTTGACCTTCAGTTTTACAGCTTCTATATCTGAGGCATGGATTGTTCCCGCATCGAGTTCCATCCGCTTCATGAACTCATTGCGGACTTCGCGCTTTGTCTTGTGGTTAGATTTACTCGCGATATCCGCTACTTCCTTGTCGATGTTCTCTTGAAGTGGCTCCGAGAATGACCGATAGAGTTGATCTGCTCGAGCTGAGTCATACTGATACTCTTTAGTTGGGACCTGCGGCGCATTCCCGCCAATCGCGACATCGACGCGTTCGCCTGCGATGCTTTGCGTCTGCGTGTACGGCTCGTAGCTATCCCATGCCTCGTCTGGATCTTGCTTCCGTTTCGAGGGGGTATTTTCAGAGACAGCATGGCGATTCGCTCGAGTGCGGGCAACCTCTGCGACACCCGCCTCCTCATCTAACTCGCCGCCGTGGCGGGCTTTGAGTTCGTCGTGCTGTTGTTTCGGTTCAGCCTCTGCGATCATGAACCGCTCTTGCATTTCACTCACTGTCGTCGATGGGAGGTCCCAGTGATCATCGTCGACTAGTTCTCCCATCGACTCGTCGCCGGGGGCTGACGGGATACCGCCAGTTGCTGTGGCGTTGTCGTCGTTGCGCCAGTGAGGGTTGTCTCGGGCTTTTGCTGAGAGCCCGTACTCCATGTCGAACGATGTTGGTCGCGCGGCATCCCGACTCATCTCTGCTCCTTGCGCCTTCGAGATATTGCCTGTCTGCGGGCCTTGGCGCGGATCTGGGGCGGTGCTCATCCCAGCAGCTGGGTCACCAGCATCTCCGGTAGCCGGTTCAGTGTATCCGAATTCGTCGCTCCCCTCTGGATTGGGGTCAAGGCCGGGGCGTCGGTCGTTCTGACTGGCCGAGAGCCGACCGGGTGACGGGAGGTCATCGTCAAAGAATTCTGGTTCACCCTGCTCGTTTTCGGGGCTCGGTGTCTCGTCTGGGTCTACAGCCGAATACTTGGCTGCGTATCCATCAGGGTCAGATATCGTCTTGACTTCGCCGTCTTCCGTCTCGATAGTGAGTTCACTCAGAGGCTTATCAGGAACATCCCCTCGCTCTTCAGGCGTCGGAACGACTGGAGTAGGCTCGGAAGAAGCGTCCGCTATGTCCTTTTCATCAAGTATCTCGAGTTCTGGCTCAGGGTCATCGGCAGGGGTGCCTTCTTCCACTTCACCGAGCATCTCTTGTGCTTCTGGTCCGAGGTCTGCGATCTCTCGCATCCCGGCTGTTCCTGATTCTACTGTCGAGCCATCTTCCCCGTCGACGTCCAACTCGTCGTTGCGAAGTTCCTCTGCGGTCGGGGTAATGACAGATTCATTCTGCCATTCGGAGACGCCTTTCGTCCGGGCTCTTTCACTGGCTGACAATGGCTCTTCATCCGATTGTGCCGGGCCCTCAACCTCTTGAGGCTCATTTGACGCTTCTTCTGGTAGCGATCGGGACTCGAAGAGCTCGTCAAGTTGCTCCTCGCTCGGGGCATTCTCAACTGGAGTGTTCCCCTGTTCGTCTGCGTAGGGGTTGTCCTCCTCTGGATCGGGGACAAATTCGTCTAGGGAAGAAGCATCTGTTACTCCGTCTGTTGACTTCTCATCTGCGGCCTCGCGGCCTGCAAAATCCTCTTGTGTGTCTATTCCGCTCCCCTTTGTAGCGTGGGTTTGTCCCATTACAATCACCTGTACCCGCATGAAGACTTTCGACCGTGGCCGGTCTGTGTCTTCACGCGGCTACGTCTCGTTACTTCTGGCCACTCTGTCCACTGTCATAATACTTTGTCCCACTCACGCCTTCTTTTGACTTGCTGGCCGTCCTGTGATCTGTGAGGCACGGAGCCAACTTTTATTCGGAGGTGGCTGGATAATCCAGTTAATGTCAAAGTCAAATCCCAGTAGGAGGTATTTTCTGAGAGCTGGTGTAGTAGCCACGGCTGGTATTGCCCTTTCAGGGTGTTCGGAATCAACTGATAGTTCTGCGGACGGGGGCGAAGAGGGATCAGAGAGGGAATCGGACTCTTCGGGTGAGCCAGATACCGAATCGGCTGAGCCGGAGGAAGTAGAGCCAACAGAGCCTGACGAATCGCCGGCACTTGAGCACCTCCACGGCATTTCGGCTGATCTGAGGCCGCCTGATGATGGAGGCTATCATGACTTGCGATACGAGTGGGAAGCACTAGGCGACAGCTGGTATCTTGAGTTACAGATTCCAAAAGCGCTGGGAGAGTACTATGAGAATCGGTCTGGGACGAGCGGGGACTTCGACCAGTACCTTGCTGACACATATGATCGGGATACAGTTGGGGTAATCGTCGAGGAGTTCACCAGCTTCAAAGAGCGGTACGAGCTCACAAAGCCAGAGGTGGTCAATCTGGCTGTGGGGTTCGTACAGGGACTTCGATACACAGAAGACAGCGTCACAAGTTCGTACGACCAATACTCGAACTACCCGGTCGAGACGTTGATAAATCAGGGTGGAGACTGCGAAGATACTGCGATATTGATGGCGGCCCTTCTCCGGGAACTTGGGTACGGCTCGGCTTTACTTGAGTTGCCAGCTAACTCACCAGACCACATGGCAATTGGCGTTCTAGGCGATTCGAGTATTAACGGGACGTACTACGAAGTAGACAGTGATCGCTACTACTACCTTGAAACCACTGGGGAGAACTGGGAGGTAGGTGAAATCCCGGATGAGTACTCAGATGCTAATGCGGCTATCAGTGAGGTTGGGCCACATGCGTCTTTGATCTATAATTGCGAGACACGGTATGATGAGGAAGTTGGCGAGATCGTGTTGGAGTCGACAGTGTGGAACGTCGGTGACTCAACAGCGCTCTCTGGAAAGTTCTATGCCGAGTTCGAAAACAGGAGCGAAACGACTCAGGAAGCCGCTTCACACCAAATCGGGTTTTTAGAGCCCGACAATGCTGAAGACTTCGAGCTGAGACTACAGCCCCCAGAAGCTGAAGCCCTTCGGCTGAGAACAACCGTGACACTCGATGGAAGTTTCCACGAGTCCAGCGTTAGTGAATACCAAGACCCTATTTGATTGCTAATCTAGCGAAAATTCACTGGCGTGTCCAAGGCGTCGTGAACTTCTGCGGCGGTGGACTCGAAACTCTCGGTGACTTCTTTTGGAGAATCTTTTCGCGGTGAAATATCGGAGAACCATCCGGTAAAGCCAGCTGATGCGACGACTCGGTCAGGGCACTGCTTGAGTCTGTTGGGTGCAAGAAGTCCGATGAGACCGAGCGGGAGGTTGTCTGGAGCGTTGTTATCAATGTTTTCCAGATCGTCGAGCAGCTGGAGAATCTTGTTTCCTCTTGTGAAATACTGGGCCGCATAAAACACTGCCATCGGCGCTCCAATGTTTTGGGCAAGTTCGTAAAACGGGCGGCGTTCTTCTTCAGTGGTTCCTTTTATCAGTGGGATTATCTCAGGTGGATTGCCACTGAAGCAGTCTGCGTTGTTGGAGATTTTGTCGCGCATCCATATTGTTCCAGACAGGCACTTAGCAGCTTGTTGCGCGCGGGTCTCCTCATCTTGCGATTCGTAAGTAGAATGATCTGCTGGAATATGGTAATCCGGTTGGAATTCTTTTACGACGGCCCATTCGTGCTCTCGACTAGTCCGGGCAAGCTCTGCGTCATCGGTCGTCGTCGTTGTGATGACAGTGGTATCAGGGTGAAAATGGCTTCGAGCTGTCCGCCCCAACTTGGCTATCCTTCTTGCCGTTTGGAGCTTGACCATTACCTGTGGTGGCTGTACAATTTCGAAAACTCGATCATGTGACCACTGATGTTCTAACCGTGGTATCATCCCTAACGGAGCATCCTGCTCGATTGCTCGCTTAAGTGCGGGCTGCTGTTCTGAGCGTTCTGCTCCATCTGGGGACGTAGTAGACGGATTCGGGGGTGTTCCTGACGCCATAGATGCCGCCTCTAAAGGGCGGTATCAAAAGGAGGACAGTGGATTCACATAATAACTAGGGTGATCTTGGGTTCACCCTGAGGCGGTTCACGACGGAGGCGTGATACCGTACTTGTCTTCAAGTAGCGAAAGCGACTGGCTAACAGAGGTCTGATGACTATCGGTCTCTTCTGCGACCCTTTTTTGAGACCAGTCTGGGTTTAGGAGAGCCGTACAGAGAATCTGATGGCGGAGGTCAGTGATAGACAGTTGAGCCGTCCCACGAACAGCAGCAACGTACTCTGCGAACGCTTCTGGGACATTGTGCATTTTTGCGATCTCGTCCGGGCTCTTGGTTGGGTATCGGGCCATGTCTTGCCGGAGTGCCTTTTCGACCTGATTGTCCGAGGCCGACTCGAACGTCGTCGTGAGCGTTTCGCGGTCGTCGCTGGCAGAACCACCGACTACACGATCGTCGACAGTCGGCACGCCGTTTTCCGGGCTTTGCGTTGAGTCGGGTTCAACGACTTGGGAGTAATCGGACATCACCCATTATCGGTAACAAAAATGTGCTACGGTGATCAGGTAGTGTCTCTCCCTGAATGTTCGAGGACTACCTTTTGACAGTTGACGCACTGCCAAATGAGTTCGCGGTCGCTTGACTGTTCACGGTCAAGTCGAAAATCGGTCTCAGACTGTGTCGGGGCGTCACTAGTGTAGAGGCTTCGCTTACATCCAGTACACACGTCCGGCTTGTCGTCGTGGATTGCTGTATCAATCTCCGGTGCTTGTGAAAATAGTTGAGTAACCGCGTTAGGGACGTCTGTCCGGTGGCAGATAGAGATGGCCTCTGCGTTTTCTACCCACGCTTTCGCTGTTCCCGGTGTGGGCCGGACGTGGTACGCTTTGGTGTACGATTTATCCCATTCACGCCACGCTGCAAGCCACCCGTTTTCGTCGCGAGCAATCACGTAGTGACGACGAGGTTGCGCGGTGGTTTCTTTATGATAAAATAGCAGCGCTAATTCTCCGTTAGTGTCGACTACTGTCTCGAGCCACTCTCTAGAGGTCGGCTCATCAAGCGTCTCACGGCGGACGTACGATAGTATATTCGGATTACGCAGATCCGAATTTTCGAGTACGTATCCGATTGTGTATACAGGCAGACCATTGAATGGATCCAGCTGTGTAGTGGCTTGACGCTGCGATAGGTCTGAGTCAGGGGTATCTTCCATTGTGCTTTGCTGGTTGGTTACGCAAGAGGCCGGATGCTAGCAGGTCGAGTTGCGTACGAACCTTTCAGACCAAGCAGTTTAGATACAGGTGGACAGTCAAAGTTGAGCGCGAAAAGTGTATCATTAGCAGGTGAATCCTTTGGTCTGATTCTCTGATCACACGGCATGTTGGCTACCTCTCTATAGTGGAGGTATATGAGAGTAAGGGAGTTGCCTGTCAGCAGATCACGACACTTCTGGATACACGGAATTATCCCACCGCTCGGGATTCCTCCGCCTAGGCGGAGGAGGATATCAACTTCACCTATTCACCGGTTCGTCGTCTTCGTTGACGAGAACGTAATCTTCGTGCTCTTCGTAGTATTCAAGCGGTCTGGTCATTATCACCTTAGAATATTGTAGCCCCATACGGCCAGAGAGAAACATCCAAGGGATGTGAAAGAATAGAGCAAACACGAGTAGGCCAATGCTCAGCATCATCGATATTTGAATTACATTTGAAGAAGCAGCTATAGCCTCGAAGCCTCCTGATTGAAAGAGTTGTATAAGCAGTCGCAACACAGCCGCGCCGACGAAATATATAAAAACGGCTGCGAACCACCTGTATCGGGAAGGAATCTCTCTGGCGGGATATACATTCTCGCTCATCATTCGAGCCTCGTCGCTTTGTCGAATTGGGTGAGCTGCTGTAGGCAGTTGTCCAACGTTTGGTTATGGCGTCTTGTGTCGTCGGGTATGTCTTTGGTGTCTTCAGATACCTTGATATTCTGTCTATCCATCTCGCATGCGTCGTTAAGTGTTGGGTGCTGCATCTCGCTTTCTAATTGCAATCCCTTATGATAAAAAACAACAGCGTCAATCAGTCATCAATCCGCTTCCATAGCTGTTTGAGTTCTCTCATAACTACCGACTTCGTTGACAGGCCATCAAGGGCACGAACAATGTCTGCTTCATGTAGGTCGTCCCCAGTTCCATGTAGATTGAATGCGAGCTTATGAGCGTCTGTTGTCTTCAGTTCCTTGAAGAGCCGCTGAGTCGTCTTTTCGCCCACGCCGTCGATATCGCCAACATACTTTCTCATACAGCTTTCTGGCAGGGGCGATTCTATCACTTCTTCATCTGGTGGAACAACGTCGACGGGCTGGTCGTTGGCCGTGATCTCAAGATCGGTGCTGGAGAACTTGGCGTCTCGCCCGAACGAAGTGTTTGGGGTCGGTGGTGAGGAAGAAGATGGACCCATGAAACAGGTCGGGTGACTTGTTTGCGAACTCGACTCTTTGAGCCCGAGTTGGTAGTAGCCACCTCGGGGATTGTCGACGGTGACTGACTGTACGGAGTGGAACTTATCGTCGAAATTCAGGCTCCGGATTCTTACGTATGTGTCGTAAGGCTCTGAGACGACAGTGAGGGTGGTGCTGTATACAGGTGTTTGAACTTTGTCTCCCGGTGACAGGCTCTGAAAGCTCTCTGTGAGCGCCTTTACGTTCGAAGCGGCCTCCCGCTTTTCCGGGATCAGGTAGTCAATATCGTCGTCTAGCCACGCAGTGAACGCAGCAGTTGCCGCCTGCGCGTCGCTCGCTGTGGCGGGGACGCTGAGACAGTATGACCCGAGAATGGCTGAGCGTTCATCTTTGCGGCAGTATCCGCTTCGTCGGAATATCGGGTCGAGAGTAACCCGGACTGATTCAGAGGCTTTAGTGGTGTCTATTAAGCGGCCGAAGAGAGCCCCGCCGCCTCCGACTGCGTTCATACCTCCGCCAAAGAGTAGAACTGGGGCCCCAATGAGCGACTCGGCTGTACTGAACACACGATCGGCGTTCGGAAGGTCTCCGGATGGGCCCATCCCACCTCTGCCACCGATTACAGTATACGTGGTTTCTACTTCGCCGTCAGGAACGCACAACTTGTAGGTAGCTTGGTCGTCCTCGAGAGCGGCAATCGTCTCGCTGGGGTACGGTTTGGGTACAGTCGGATAGACTACCGATTCTGAGTCGTCTTCAGTTTCGTTGGTGGCCTCTTCTTCAAGTTGGCTATCAGTCGGAGTGGCGTCGCCGAATTGAGTTAACGTCGTGTCTTGCATGGTGGTGGCTTGCTTCTGATGTATCTAGACGCCGCAAACGGAGGGTTCAGTAGTTACTGTTCGTGAGGGAGGGCTGTGTCTTCTGAGGCCGCTACTGCGTTACTTAGCGCTCTCTGCCAGTGCCTCTATACTTGCCTTGAGAGTCCACTGGAAGGAAGTCGATCCACCGACCGTGTCGCACTCATCGCTACCGATTTCTACACGCTCGACTTCTCTGCGCTTGTCCCAGTTGTACCCCTCAACTATCTGCTCGACCTCGTCGGGGTGGCCGTACGCTGTAAGAACCACTGTGACCGTCTTGAGTTCGTGGTGTTCAGCAAACTCCATCGAGGCGGTGCCGACATCGCAGTCAACAGTGGCGACCCGTTCAGCTAGAGTGCTGATAGCTTCTTTCTGCGCCTCGAGCGCGGTGATTTCTTCTTCGACAAGTTCGGTGTAGTCGGCGACACTGTCGTAGTAGAAACTTTCTGATTCAGTGTCGTCCGTGCTGGTGGACATACCACCTATTCAGACTCACAAATACGGAGGGTGTCCTACTTCTCGCTAGGGCGCAGAAGTCGGTCTGGAATGTGTTCGGAGCCTCCATCATCTGTAAACTGGTGAATTTCAACTCCCGGATGAAGGACTTCAGATGTGCGGTACGGTCCCGGGAGCCGCTTCTTGGAGATGTGCCCCGTGTCGCCAGCCTGCTCTGACCTCGCAGCTGCGATGAGCTCTTCGCGATCCATCTGCGTACGCGGTGACGCAGCGACGAAGTCGAAGTAGCTGTTCCGAACACTCACTTCTTGGCAGTCAGCCGCATCGGCGATATCTATCTGCCGGAGGAGTGGAAGCTCTGGATGCGTGATGCCAGCTGCGTAGAGAGCGGCGGCAGCTGAGATAGTGGGGTTATGACCGGAGAGTTTCACCGGATCAATCGCCTCAATGAGGTCCTTGGCTTCTGTTTCGTAGACGAGAGGGACTCTGAGCTCAGAGCGGATCTGGCTGATGTACTGACTTGGTGACTCCGGCCTAATCTCGAGCCCAAACTCACGCTGGAGTAGGGTGTAGGCTCGGTAGACCTTCCTCTGGGAGGGGGACCGTGAGACAGACTGGACTTTCTTAAGCGTTTGAGGGTAGCCACCCATGCGGAGAGCCGCATAGAGGGCACCCGCTGCGAGGGCTTCGATTGTTCGACCGATGATAAGGTCCTCTTCGCGAGCTCGGCGGTAGATGACTGCTCCAGTCTCTCGAGTCGACTTTGAGACGCCGAGGGCGGAACCCATGCGGTTGATTTCGCCGAGGGCGGTTTGGAGGGATTCGGCTCCGTCCTTCTGCTTGAACATGCGATTCCGCTGGCGAAGACGCGACATGCGGATCCGCTGGTCATCGGAGAGGGTGTTCCCTTTCGCATCTTGGTCTTGCCATGAGATGTTGGTGGTCATACTGCCCTCGTACAGAGGTGTCTCAGTAGAGGGGCCAGTCCGCCGCTTTTGCTCCCTCTCGGTTGCGTTATACGCACGCCATTCAGGACCATGGTCGATCGTCGACGTCTCCTCGATCAGGCCGCAGTCTTCACATGCTCGCTCTTCGAAGCCAGATTCTGATGACGCGACGACGTTGCCCCCGCATTCAGGGCAAATGTCTGTCTCTTCGGCGGTCTCTTCCTGTTCGGTCTCAGTCGAGGCGTTCTTCGGACTACTTCGGCGGAATTGAGTGGCAGATTGATGGGACATATGTGGAAGGTAGCTCGTCAGCCGGCAGCGCATACTGCGACCCCTTAGATTGGCTCGGCGCCTCAAGATTAACGAGAACAGCCCGCGGGCTGATCGACCCACCGCACTGGTGGAGGGCGTTGGACCGTTCACGCGTTGCGGGGCGGGGCACGCTTCAATTGAACCAAATCAATTCTAGTATAAAAGTAAGGGGGGTGATTTTGGGGTCAAAATTCGGCCATCTGGACCCGAATCGCCTGAAACAGCCGATTTCGGGCGTTTGAGTTCGAGAAGTATTAATTGACAATTTGGATATGTGTGATCGTCTGGAGAAACGCTGAACACGGCCGTGGCGGGTGCGTCCCATGTCGCCAGAGAGCGTCTCTGGTTTGTGATCGGCTAGAACTGTCCGAGTCCGGTCTGTGCGTCTGTACTCTCGGTTGAATTGTCTCCAGACTGGAGGTGTTCAGGGAGGTGGTTCGGATTGAACAGGTCTTCAGTGGAAATCGACTCGTCGGTAGAATCTGAACTGAAGGGGTCCTGTTCATTTTTCACGTCGATGGCAGCTTGCTTCCAAACCAATTTCGGGCACTTACAGCTGTCGAGTAGGGAAGTGAGAGGCCCGTAGAGCGAACGGAGGAACGCGCAGTCCCGAACATACTTCAGCTGATGTCGGAGACTATCTGTAGTGCCACTATGCTGGTCTGCGAGGTCTTTGGCAGTTAATTGTTCTGTGGGGTCGCGAAGGCGTTCGGGAGACTCGTCATTATTGTCACCGTCTGAGATTGGGCCATGCTCGAAGTAGTCCTCGAGTGCTTGGGCTCCTGACGGCGCAAGTGGTTCACCGTTTGGCGTAGCGATCGGAGACGAGGGGAATCCATCTGGCAAAGCGGTTTCTGGGTTTATCTCCATCTCTTCAAGAAGGCCGAGTAGAGCGGAGTAGGCGACGCCGACGCCAGTAGGGTTGACAAGCCGGGCATCGGTCAGAGTCTGATCAGAGAATCCGTACGCGACTTCAGTACTCGTGACTGCCTCGAATGGCTCTGTGGGATCTTGGTTGGCGATACGGGACAGGCGAGACTCGATTACTTCCGTGCGTGCCTTCCGGAAGCCATTGTGTAGTTCAGTAACCCGTGAGGAAGCATCAGCTGGTGAGTCACGGGCCGGATGGGCAAGAGCAACAAGTGCGTCGAGATCTTCTTCTGGGAGAGAAATGACTTCCCGGTCGATGAACCCTCCCTTAGACGATGGAATCGGTTCGATTACTGCACGGTACTGCTGTATCTGCTTGAGATGGTTCGGATCGTAGTTTGTCATTGTTTCTGGCAGGTCCGTAGTGCGCTCAGATGTCTCTAAGGGCTTCAGCGAGTCTGGGTTAGTTAAACGCGGAGAGGGTCGTTGCTTGTGACGCGTCTGCGGTCTCTTCAGCGATCCCAAAGTCGAGCTCGTGACGGCTTCGGATGTCGACTTCTTCTACGGCCTCGTGTACGTCAGGAAGCCCTGTTTCTTCGTAGTAAGCCTCCTCGAGCGTCCGTTCGTTTACGAGGTCGCTCAAGAGGTAGTTGATCATTATCAAGAGGGCCTTACTGAACTGGGCTCGGACAGTGGTCGACTTCTCGCCGTATGGGGTCTGGAATGTATGCTGCGTGAGAGTCTTATCCGGGATCTGCCCGTTTCTGATTGCGCGTTCCGCTGTCGAGACGTCTATCGAATTAAGAAAGTCGTGTTTGGGGTATTCGCGCATAGCTTTGATCATCGGGAAACTCGTCCCAATTCCAAACCCGTGGAGTTCGACGCTGCTACCGACGACTTCCCTGATGTTGAGGATGATTTTAATCTGCTCCATCGGGTCATACTTCTGTAGGCCGCCGACAGCAAGCTTGGAGTAGTTCGAGTAGAAGTCGAGGTTGCTCTTGAGATGGTCGGCGTGCGGCGGCTGTATGATCGGGACCGCCATTGCGTTGAGGTCATCCCGATCTGCCATCAGCTCTTCAAACTCGATGAAGGATTGGAGTGTTCGGTCAGGCTGACCGGGGTAATCCTTCGGAAAGATGTGATCTGGGTTGAGTGCGGCGGCATCTTCAATAACTTGTAGATTGGTAACTTCTCCCTCTTTATACGCGGAGTCAACCATGAATTCGTATGAGGCGTCACGGAGGGCGCTCCACGCCTTATTACACTTTGCTAGCCGGTACGGGTAACGGTACTGCGGCCAGTAACTTGCGGAGTAGACGTTTGTGTTCGTGTTACGGGCAATTATCCGCATCTGCTCGCTAAGTTCGCGTTCAAGCGTCACTTCAGATCACCCTCGAAGAGACCGAGCCGGGTTTGGATTCGATCGTCAAAACGGGGACTGTGTGCCCAGTAGTCCTTTGCGGGAGTCAACCGCGAACTGTCTGCTCCCGGCTCCGTAACAACTCCCGCATGGTAGAGCAGCGACTTGAGTTGGAAGGTCGTTGAGCTCTGGAAGGAACTCGGCAGGGTGGTCCACGGACAGGCAGTTGCGATGTCTTTACCGGACTTATGTGCGGCAGCTGCGTCACCTACGGGGTCAGCAGTGTCGATCGCTTCCGTACGGAGGAGGTGTTCAGTTGCCGTCTCTGGTGAGAATGCTGAGAGCCGCCCGACAAGTGCCGGTAAATCGATTGGATCTGAACCGGGTGGGACGACGTTGAGAATCGCCCGGACAGGCGGATACCTGACGAAGATGCTTTGGAGAGTCGCTGTCCATCCGGGAAGCGAGTCGATGAACCGGCCGCTGCTGCCCTTGAGATCGTGGAGGGCGGAGAGGCCAGCGCTGGGACTACCGTGGAGCGCCGTCGCTTCGTCCGTGACCTTCTTGCCTCGCTCAGTTAAGATGCCATCGTCGGTTAGGAGCCCGAGAGCGGCTGCGCCAAGTTTTGCTTCACCAGCCATGCCGACGAGGTGCTGCATGACCAGCCCTCCGGTTGAACCCGGTGCTTCGACAGCCAGTGCGACTCCAAGGTAGTTTTTCGGGTGAGAGAGTTTAAATCCGTGTTCAGTCGTCTCTCCGTGTGAATCTAAAATGTCGGTTGGACTCTGGGACTCACCAGCTTCAGTGTGAAGATGTGAGGTGGCTTGTGACATGAAAATCACTACCCATTCTAAGATCCACAAATGCGGGCAGCGCGTACAAAACCTCGACCGACTCCGTAGCAGAGTCGCAATTAGCTCTGGTTGTCGCTTTCAGGGTGACTCTCTTCACGTCCGCGGCGGAATTCAGCAATCGATTGACCGGTTGCACGAGCCGCCTTCGGGATCCGCTTTCCTCCGAACAACAAAACGATGATCGCGAGTATGATAGCGGCCTCTGGACCGACCGGGATGAATAGTAGGACTGCTGACTCGACTGATAACATGCTTCAGATTGCGGTTGGAAATTGGTGAGTAAATAGACTTCGTTCTGTTCAGTCCCTACAACAAGTTTTCGCGAATTGCGCCCGTAGTGTGTCTCTCCGCACCACACCGTGTTTCCGCTGAAATCGGACGGATACCGGACTACGATGGGCAGTCTCCGAGTCAATCGAAGTGATACCCGACTAGGAGACCTCCGTCGTCCTCGGGCTGTAGATCTACGACAGTGTTTAGCCCGAGTTTATCTGATAGGTCAGCAAGTTCATGTAGCGAGGTTACTTTGATTTCTGCTCCGAGCGGGTGCGGTGTATCATGTCGAGAGGAAGTGACTACACTCTTGATTTCGAACTCCTCATGGGCTGAGAGTAGGGTGTCAACTGTACATCCCATCTTGGCGCCAGTCAGGTCGTGATCGCGGTGTACGTCGTCTGATTCGTCTACTGCGCTGATGTATTCGTCAATGTCGTTGTAGATTCCGGTTTTCATGGGTTTAGTGATTGGGTCGTGATAGCTGCGGCTGATGGCTCAGAGAGTTGGCTCGCACAATTCGGTGGTTTACTCAGAAGTGCTACCGAATATCTCTCCCACCGCGTGTGCTCGGGCCTTGTCGATGGTCTCGTGAGCTGTTTCTGTTGGCTCACCGCTATTGTCACGATACTCTAGGACGTAATCGCTGAAGTCCTGATGATGAGTGGCGTTCCAGATAATCAGCCGATCGCCAGTTTCGTGTTCGTAGCCCTCAACGAACTCTGCTACTTCGCTATCGAGTTCGTCTCGGATCTTTGCCCAGCCAGTTTCCGCATACTGCTCACAGTCATCAACCCACTCACGTTGGGTATTTAGCATTGCGTCAACGCCTTCTACGGATTTAACTGCTGGATGGCTGCTGACCTTGTCCGAAGCGGCGTCTGCGGCAACAAGCGTCTGTGGCAGATGAAAGTCCTCCTCTACTCGGCGGAGCTTCGCGACACCATCAGTTACACTGAAGAGGACACTTGCCTCATACGGCTCCGGAATCCCCGGTGTGAGGAATTCCACGGACACCGTGATATTAGTCGGGTCAGCCAGATCATTTCCCGATGCCTCGAAGCCCATAACTTTCGGCGGGTCTGGAAGCGGACGATTAGGGATCGATTCTGCTCGGTCTGGATCGTTGTTTCGCTCAGTCATTGTTGGACTAGTCCAATAGAGCGCCTTTGAAAATCGTTGTGCTGCCGCGCGTCTCGTACAGATCGCCGTGGTAAAATTCAGTGGCGAAACAGGCGTAGACACCTTGCGGCTGGCTGTAAACGATTAGGTCCTCATGATGGACGATGTCTAGTAGGAAGTGAACACGGGTGCGTGCTGGAGTGCCTTCCAGTGCCTCCATAACGACAACATCTCCAACATCGATGGTAAGTTCTCCATCTGAGACTGGTTCAGGTTCAGCTCCCGGCTGGGAGGACACCGTAATATCCTCGTGATCAGGGCCGTAGTCCTGATCAATCGGGTGATGTTCGGAAAACGAGTGCTGTTCGCTACTGACAGGGGGAACTGTGTCTGGAACGTGCTCTGTCGGTACGTCTTCGAGCGTAGCGTTCCTGATAATGTTGATTTCGGTATTCGACATGGACTTCACCCATTACGGAAAACAAATGCGGCAGAACGCAACGGCTTAGGTTCGTTCGTGGAAGGTGCTTACGGTTCGGAGTTGGATGCTTTTTCCCGTATCATTTCTTTGTGATCGTCATAGCCGAGCCGGGTGGCCACTTCATCGAGTGCCTCGTATCCCCGGCGCAGAGTTTCGATGGGACTGTCGTTGTCATCGGGTATCGCTTGAGTCACATCGAATGCGTCCCGGAACAACGTTGGCGAGTCAGGAAGTTCGTCGTCGTCAAGTTGGAGTGCGGCCTCCGTGAGTGTGATCGGGTCATCCGTGCCCACAGAGAGGTTCGCTTCTTCGACATCCTCACACGCCCGGCAGAGCGTCATCTGCTTGTTGCTGTGCTTTTGATCGAGTTCGCGATCGGAGATGTCACCGTGTGCCCAGAGGACGAACCGCTCGTACTTCTCGTCTTTGAGATCTCCGTTGCGGGCGGCGTCGATAACGCGAGCCTCAAGTGACTGGATGTAGGCGAACATATGTGGATATTCGGCGTGTAGCCACCCTAACTCGCGTCGATCTGCATACGCACCACACATGCAGTCACCCGAGTGCTCCAGAATTTCTGAGACGGGGTTCATCGGGAGACCGTTGTCTCGCCGGTAGGCGCGAACCTCGGACGGCGTCCAACTGGCGAGTGGGGCGGCGTAGTAGTGGCCGTTCTTCTTCTCAATCCCGTTGGCGTTCACGTTCTCCCACCGGGCGTCTGACTCCTCACGGGTCGCCCCCGAAATCAGCAGCACGTCACCGTCGAACTGCTGGAGGAAGTTCTGGAGAGGCCTATCTTTGTTACAAATCCACTCATATTTATGCGAAGTTTTGTTCGACCCCGGGAATCCATAGACTTCGACGCGCTGGCTATATTCATCTTCATGGCGTCGTTCGCCAGCAATGTAGAGTGGGATACCGAGATCATCAGCTCGTTTCTCGACGAAATCCTCGGTTTCTGGTACGCCGATTCCGGTATCGAGGTGAAGGTATCCGTTAAGATCGACAGCAGACTCCATGTAGGTGTAGTGAGCAGCGGTGAGGCTGTCGTGACCACCGGAGACGAGGGCGAAGGCGTGGTCATGATCGATGGCACGGGCGTTTTCGAGGATCTCGTCGGCAGGGTCCGTCTCGGGGAGTTGGGCTTCGAGAGAGCCGAACGACTTCTTCTGTGGGCCTGCATCCGAGTCAGGTAGTGATGGGCCGCTAGTTGTCGGCGTCGGCGTGTTGGATTGCGGACCTGCTGGGCCTGCTGGGGCTGATTCGGTGGTGTTTGCGTTGGGGTAGCTCTGTTTAGAGCAGTCACCGGGGGACTTGCCACACGGACAGCCGAATGACGATGGGATGGGGGAGTTGTTGGACATGGGGTATGGGGAGTCAAGTATTAATCACAAACAAATGGTCTAGTGGCTTTGTGAGCCGGTCAGGAGAGGAGAGAGTCGAGGGTTTCCTGACTGCTGTGTTCTGCCGGGGAGACAGTGGGGACATCGACCGAGATGTCGGTGTCGACGCGCGGGATGACGGACGCCTCGAGGGCGATTGGGAGTTTCTCGTCATCGATGAAGGAGCTGGTGAGGAGACTGAGCTCGGCAGCGATCCGGACATAAGGGCACGGCGTGTTCGAGAGGTCGCGTGAGCCGGCGCCGCTCAGGAAGGAACTGGTCTCGGCCTCAGGGACGTCGATGTAGTCAGTCGCAGACGGTGGGATAGAAACAGACCCGACCACGCTGGGGTACTCACGGATGACTGAGACGAGCTCGCTGTTGATGACCGGCTTATGGAGGTGGATATTGACATCACCTGTCGTCGAATCGATGGCGAGTTCGACCGTCTCGAGGAGGTCGCCTCCTTCTCCGTAGTTCCGGGAGAGGTCTCGGACAGCAATGTCGCTCACGTGGGGCGTGCTGCCGAGGGGGTCGCTCCTGTTCAGGTTCGGGCTGGTGAGGGATTCGCTGACGGTCCCGAGGGTCATCCCGTGGGGCTGTGGAGCTGGCGTGAGGATATCGGCATCTTCCGTCGGGTCGTGGTTCTCGTAGATGAATGAGGGACAGGCCATGTCGGAGCGACTGGTGACGTGCCAGTTGGGGAGAACCTGATCGGCGAATATTTCGCGTGCAGTCTCCCAGAGTGGCTGCGGAAAAGTCTCATGCGGCGCGCGGTTATCGACGAGTCGGAGGGAGACAGTTCGGTTACTCGTCCGCTCGGCGGCTGTCAGGTTGTCACGGGCGTACTGGAAGTCGAGACTGCGGAAGGGCCAGTAATTTCCGGTGTGATCAGAGACATACTGGGTGTTCTCTTCGGTTGGAACAAACGCGTTGATTGGAGCATACGAGGCTATCGTAAACCGCTCGTCGTCGTTAATGACGTGTGGAGTGAGGGAATTCATAATCTGAATCGTATCGATGACGTGGGCACTCACTGTTCTGTGAAAACAAACAGAGAGTGACTTCCCTCCGCAGAGCTAGAGGCGTTTTGCTCGCAAGGATGTCCAGTTGGGCATCAGAACCAACAAAACTGCTCACGGAGCGCACACGGCGATATTGGGCCGTGGTGTGTCTGCTTCACCGAGAGATACAGTGGACCTGTCTAGGTAGTGTTGAAAGTTGTGAGTCCAGACTGGTCGTCGTTGGGGGTTCTGTCTTCAGTAGGAGAGTTGTCCTCTTCTGGGCCTTTGAACGGGAGCTTGTCCCAAGAGGGCTCAATATCGTCTTCACTCGTTAGACTTGGAGAAAGCATCCGACAGATGTCCGTGAGTTCGGCAGCGAGCATGGAGCCGGTTGTGGTCGCTGACTCAGCACCCATCGATCGACCGACGTGGACTGGCTTTCTGGATGGGCCGGCGAACTTCGCGTTGTTTGCGTGCTGCTGAACAGTTGAGAAGTCGACAGAGTCGAGAAGTTCTGGTTCATCTCGAAGGGCCAGTATCACTTCACGAGATGCCCCCATGCCGAAGCCGTGAACGTACGCGTCGTAGCCGGCGATACGGCGGAAGGCACGAACACAGTCGAGTTGGTCATCCGGTGGGAAGTCTTTCATTCCACCGAGTGCGAAGTGCCCTCTGTTGGCTTGTTCAGGATAGTGTTCATGGAGGTACGCGTAGTGAAGGTCGTGAGGCGGCTGAAGTGGGATGATTACTGTTGCTGGGAACCGATGTTCATCGATGAGATCGAGGAAGTGGTCGACGATCTCAGCCGTGTTTTCGATTGCTTCCCGGTGGCCCGGATCTGCCGGGTCAAGAGAGTTAGAGAGGTGGATGGAATCGTTTGGGATGATGTAGTCGGGCTGCCGCTCGTGAGCCCGGTCGATGAGGGCTTGGTTCACTTCCTCGTCATGGAGCGTTTCTTTGGCCTCCTCTGTGGAGACGTCTTCCCTGTCAGCCTCTGGGCCGAAGTCGTCGAGCTGTCTGTTAGCAAGGCCTTCTGATTCTGAATCGGATTTGTCGCTGTCAGCATCTGACTCTGACTTAAACCCGGAATCAATAATATATTTACAGGATTTTCGCCGAACGGACGGTGTTGAGTCGTGGACGGGTTGGAGTCGGTGCGGCCAATACATCCGACCGTTGCCCCCAGAAAGATAGATGTCGACACTGGCCCGCTTGGCGATCCGGTTTCGTTGTTTGACTTCTTCGTTCATGGAAAGGACACCTATCCGTCGTGGAAAAACGCGGAGAGCTAAGATTCCGAACGGGTGCCGACCTGCGCTGGTTCAGGCGACGTATTCGGTTTGTTCTCCCCGGTGACCTCTCGGCCCATGAGAGCGGTATTACTGACGCGATCGCCGTGGTCATCATTGTGTTCATTGAATGCTTCTCGTACTTCGACGAACGAGCTGCCGACCGTCTTTTCGAATCCGCACGGGCAGGTGACGGTGTACTCGTCGTAGAGGACATCTAGCTTCGAGAGTAGCGTGTCGAACGCGAGGAAGTAGGTGCGCAGGTTGTTGATAGTGCCATATTTGTCCCACGCGGCCATGCCGCCGTAGCTAACATTGTACTCGCTGTCCTCGTCGCCTTCCCAGATAGTGACCGACGCAAATGGGCCACCATCTCGGAAGGCGGTGATCGCGCCGAAGCTGGTGTCGGATTTTGGCGCGTTTGAGAGCGCAGGATTGGAAGAGAGAACATCAGGGACATCAACGTTTGCGTAGCGGTCGGGGTTGCGCTGGTACAACTTGTCCCCAAGAAGGTGTGGAATGTCTCGGTTGAGTTGCTTTGCTTCTTCTTCAGAGTCGATGTCTAGGGGGATTCGGGTGGACATTAATGAGTGGGCAGTAGGTGAGTGGTCTTGATGCCGATGCCGGCGTGGTCGCTGTCAGTAGAGACCTTTGACCCTAACCTCGAAGGGCTGTTTAGTCTGAAGATGGGCAGTGACATTGTCCGGTGTCGACGCCTCCTGAACAGCGCCATCTAACTGCTCTGAGTGCGTTGTCGGCAGGGTGCCATCAGGCATCTTCACTTCACTCAGTGGGACATCGAAGACGGTCACGTCGTCGCTTGAAATTGGTCGGTCGTTGGACCAGACCTGCGGGACATAGATCAGTCGGGCATACTCTACACTCTCTGGAGGGGCTTCTCCGGGCTGATACTTTTCAAATTCCTCGTCGGGAACGTCTGGAACATCTTCCTTGTTGAACACAGACATAGCACCTATCGGGAGAAACAAATGCGGAAGAGACCCTATAACAGCGCTATCCCTGTTATTGAGTTTTCAGAGAGGCTGCTCAATAGAGTGGTTTTCATGCTCGAGTCCCGTACCAGAGTCGAGGAGTACTGGGTGGCCATGCGGAGATAGCCCGACGTTTCCGTTTTTCCAGTCTGGCTGTGTCCACCTTCGTTTTTTGAGCTCGGCTCTCAGAGGGTCAATGTATTCTCGGTCTTCGTCATAGATGTAATCACGGTGGCTGTGGTGGGAGTCGTTGACCCGGACATCAATCGGAAGACACTGATTTACAAGAGCCCACGATCCGTCGGGCGCTGCCGCGATAACATTCGCAAATAGATCTTGGTCACCTTCTTGGCTCGCAATTTCCCACACTCGTAACTCGTCAAAGTTCCCGCTGATCGGGGTGAAGTCGGTGCTGAACCTGATATTTGGGTCAACCTTGAGTACAAGTGGGCGTTGGTCCGGGAGGTGAAATGAGCCGTATTGGTTGGTCTTTCCTAGAGATGCTGTGAAGCGTGCTGTACTCCCAGTTGCGGTCCAGTTGACCCCAGCGTGTTCGGCAACTGATTTTTGAGCTCCGTCAAGATCGTATCGAGAGGATTCCGGCGAGTTCCGGGTAGAGACGCGATAGAGTACATCATTTACTAGTTCGAGAGTGTTGTCCGAAAGTGGAGCTCCAATCTGATCTGCGGTGACGTCGTCCAAGAATAGACCAGTAGCATCTGGCTTAACACTACAGTTGGGGGCATGTTCGATAGCTGCGATGCTAGGGGCGACTTGAGAGCACTCTCGACAAGAGTATTTTATATTGCCAAACTGGGTTCGGTGGCGATCGAAGCTAAGTGGTGAAGTTGGAAGGTCGAATGACGCTTCACACGGTGTACAGTTCATGGATAGTTGGGTTGCTTCGATCTGTTCGGAAGGTGGTTCACTGTGGTTCAAGACTGCGCTACTTCGGTGAGCCGTTTGTTGGTTTCTGACAGCCACCCCATTTGCTCCCCAATCCCAGCGGCGTCGATTTCGTTGAAAGGGAACTCTGGTTCTACGGCAAGTCCGGGGCTTGTACGTGAGATATTCGCGAGCCCGTTAAAGGCCCCGCGCTTTCTTAACGGGCCAGTGTAGTGGGTCTTGCCCGCAAGAATAAGAAGTCGCTGGCAGCGAGATTCACTCTCAGAATTCTTCGCGAATAACTGGGTCCACGCTTCGAGGTTTTGAGCGACATTGTATGCCCACTCGTCTGCTCTGTTTTTGATTGGATTACCATCGGGGCGGGTATCTGGTGCATCATTAGATGGGGGCTGGTCAGGGAGGTCCTTGGCGTTTGTATCGTAGTAGGGGATTGGCTGATCGGGTAAGACGAGCCCATATTCAGCTGAGAGGATGGCCCACGCTTTGTCTTCATCTCTATCAGTCCAATCTGTCATCCGCTCTGCGTAGTCGCGTTTGAGCCTGAAGTAGGAACTGGTGTACAGGTCTTGAGCTCGCCAATAGGGCACTTCGACATCATGCCCTTCGGGGGTCCAGACGGCATCTGCGAGGTCGCTGTCATCGTTCGGGTTTCTCTTTGCTGATCCACACCCGATTACGACGAAAGTGCCGTCACGACGCTCGGTATACGGACTACTCATGTTCCTGAAGAAGCGAGAAATGGTCCATAGAGCCGCTACGACTTATTGGGAACTTGTAGTCTGGCTGTTCCCTTGTGAGTTTGAAGAATCCGATACGCATTTTGATGTCATACTTGCCGTCTCGCCAGAGGATCAGCGGCGAGCGGCGGTTGACATCTGGAATGTCATACGTGGTCATTCGGCTTACCCGCTTGCCATCTGGATGGTGGCCTACCGTCCCAAATACATCTTCCTCTCCGAGAAGTTGGAGGACTTCTCCGGGAGTGAACTGCGTGATATGGCTAACAACAGCGTGAATGAATCGGGCAGTGCCCTGACTATCTGGAATCACTCCACTTTCTGAGTTGAAAGTTGAGTACACATCGGGCTTGGGCGGGAGATCATCTGTGTACGGAGAGAGGACATTCGGGTCGACGTCAGGGTCGAGGGAGTCGTGTAGTTGCTCCCTGATCGCGTCTAAGTCAGGATCGTCGGTGAGGAGTGAGTGGAACGGAGGGGAGAGAATCTTTTTGTTTACGAACTCTGCGACCTCTTTTGCGGTTCGGACACCGTCGTCGCGACCGTTGTTTGTGTCGGTTGGGAATTTAAACGAGTCCTGCTCAACGACTCGGAATGTCCCAGAGATGTCCACAGTGTCCATTTCGCCATCTTTGGTGTACGTCAACACTGTGGCAGACTCCGAACTAGTGAGTGGTGTAGTGTACCGGTAGGCACCGTTACAATCACTACACTTCCGTAGTTCGACGGAGTGACCGGCCTGCTTTTCGATTTGGATCGGTTCTCCGTTGTCTTTGCCACAGTCCGGACAGGCACGGTCGCAAGCAGTAGGTGTCCAGTTGTGGATACGATCGTGGCGTCCCGTTTCGAGGAGGTACGCACGGTCAAAATCACATGCTAAATCACTACGCTTGGGTGTCTCGCCGTCGTTGAGTGTATCCAACTTGTCTTGCGAGCAGAAGCCTACAGAGTCAGAGTCAACACGTCCGACCCGGAATACCTTCGTCTCTCCGTTCGGGTTGGCAACAGTGACTGGTGTCGGGGCGAGTAAAGACGTACCAAATTCGAGAATAACGTACTCATCACCATCGAGCCAGATGGTATCGCCCGGGGAACAGTCGTAGAAGTCACTTGGAGACTCAAGCTGGGTGGTAACACGGTGCTGCGGAGGTAGTTCGGCGGCGTGCTTTTCGAACGATACATCGCCGAGGCTCATCTGGCTATGGGAGGTGCTGTTTTGAGACATAATTGGAATTAACAGGCGCTAATCCGCGAAGGACAAATGCGGGAGACTACGAAAACGGGTTAGTTCGATATCTGTGCGGCAACTAGATAGCGGTTTCCGGGTAACTCAATGAATGCTGGCGTGTCCTCTCCATGTTGGACCTCGGTGTCACTAGCTTCTGACGCGCTGGTGAGCATCTGCCAGTACTCTTGCTTGTAGATGGACTCACCAGCACTGGACGTTGAGGTGATCTTATTGCTGTCTTGAGAGGTGGAAATCGTGGGGTCTGTGTTGAATTCCTCGAGGACATCGTTTCCATGCGATATACCAAACGTGTTAGCAGGATTGACCCAATCAAATTGACCGTCTGACTCACGGCGGTCTTTCATGTTTAGAGCTGCTCCGATAAGATCTGGAGCGTCCTCTTCTGCGTGAGTGATCAGGCCTCGGACAATGCCTCGGGCGAGACGGCTGTCGTAGTCCTTGTTGTCAACCCTAAAGTCGATCCATGCCCGTTGCTTTTTCGTGAGCGAATCGAGGTCATCGATTGCGAGTAAGTCGCCCGAAGGGTGGATGTCCTCTGCGGTTGCTGGGCCGATATACGGGATTTCCGTAATCGGCGTGTTGCCGGGTTCATCCCCCGTCGCTGGGATCTGTCCCGGAATTGCGAAGCCGAGCGCGTCAGGATGTCGACCCTGCTTGAATTCGACAACTTGATCGGCTCCGATCGCATCTGCCCAACGCCCGAATAGGCTTTCTTGTCCGCTCTTAGTAACGCCTTTTATTCGGGTAGCATGGTTCAGTAGCTCCGTATTGATGTCGGGATTGTTGGTCAAGACGACGTCGTCGTCGACGTCAAGACAGACCATCGGATCTTGGAAGTCGTTATCCGGCTCGGTCAGGGTCAGATCGAACGGTCGCATACCGAGGGCCTCCTCGATATAGTCGCCGGCAGCCTTGACAAGAGATGGTCGCTCAGCACGGAACTGCATGACAGACTCGATATTAGATGCTAGCTCGTCGTCAGCGGTTGCCTCCTCGATGAATGCCAGTAGGTGCTTGTGCGATCCGCCGAGGTCGTTTACGACTGTTTCAAGTTCATCAGTCGATAGTTCATCGACTAAGGCTTCTAGCGCCGGGCTATCGACGTTGTCGAGATTGAACAGCTGGTCTTCTTGCTGTTCAGAGGAGGGTTTAGGTTCAGCGTTTTGCTTGGGGCTAGTGAACTGATCGAGAGTAGCGTTGACCCTCTGGGGTGCTGATTCAGATTCGCTCATGTGTGTTAATTAGTTTCTGAGTCCTGCTTGATCTCAGGACATTCGACGTTAGTCACGGTAGCGTCCTCTAGCAGTGCCATCGCTCGGCGTTCAGTGAGTTTTTCAGAGAGTTCTCGGTGAACGGCTTCCTCTGCTGTGTCGTCGTCATACAGCAGAGCCCCCACGGTGAGGGTGACGTCGACTCTCGCGCCGATGAACTCTTCAGGTTCGTTAGTATCTTCTGTGTGGCTTTGTGCGGACATGCTGTTAAATTGGAATTCAATCACAGACGCAGAGAGACTCTCTGCGACGGTCGTGACTGGGAACGGCCACCCATCTGGCGATAAAAACTGCTGTCAGATGCTTAAGCGCGGAAGTGGGGCGAGTGTGGAGTTAGTAGAATGTGCTAACGTCAGTCAGCAGCTGATTCTCGCGAGGTTGCCGTAGTTTCTGCTTGCGAGTCAGCTTCTGAATTCTCTTTCTCTTCGAGGAACTGGTGGTTGAGGATATTCTTCCTGATATGGTTGGCAACATGCGCGGCGAGGAGTGGCGGGACAGCGTTTGCGATTATACGGTACTGCTCGGTCTTCGTGCCGGCAAATACGTAGTTGTCGTCAAAGGTTTGGAGTCGCGCCGCTTCCCGTGGCGTCAACCTCCGGACGTGTTCTACACTGCGTGAGGGGAACTGGGGGGACTTCCCACGATAGTGGAAGGGCGGAGAACCTTGTGAGACCGTAAGCGTAGGTGCGGGCTGGTCGGGGTGAAGTCGCCGATCGGTTTCACTAATAGATGCCCCTAGTTCGAGCTCTGCCTTTGCCTGACGGACAGAGCCGCTGTGATTGATCGCTACGTGGTTTGGAGGTACAACCTCATCTGACCCTTCGCGAGAAACCGTTTCTGGCACGCTATGTGGGTCGATTCGGTGACGGCCTTCTTTCCCGACCGCTGGTTGGTACTCTTCGATAGAGGTGTGTACTGGGTCGTCTGAAGGAGACTGAGAAGGAATGGGTTCGGGGAGAGACTCAAGTGCCTCGCTGGCCGTGGCATATGCGTCGAGTTTGTCTCCGGTGAGTGTTTGGACCGATGTTTTGTGAGCTGTCTGGTCAGGCTTCCACTTATCTGGTGTAGGGAGATCGGTACGGATGGCAATGATGAATACGCGATCTCGACACTGGGGAACGCCGTAATCGGCGGCGTTGAGAGTGATACTGTTGACTTGATACCCACTACCGGCCCGCTTTAGTTTGGTTAGTAGTGAGCTGTGGATGTCGCCATGGCGATTAGTGAGGCCGGTCACGTTTTCGATGAGGACAACGCGTGGATCCACTACATCAGCCCACTCAACCATCGAGAACGGTAGTTGGTGTCGAGGGTCATCTGGGTCGGCTACCCCTTGTGAGGTCGAAAGCGACTGGCAAGGCGGACCCCCTCCAAGAACATCAAGGTCTGACGGGAGTTTAGTCTCGTCGACGTCTGTGACATCGCCGTAGAGGACTGTCTGATTGCGCTCACAGTGGTGGACGTGGTAGGTGTACCGAGCAGCGGGGTCGGTTTCCCACGCGGCTACGATATTGAAGCCCTGAAGATGGAATCCGTAGCTGAGGCCTCCCCCTCCTGCGAACATATCAGCAAATGTCGGGGCCCGTGGGCGGTATGACTGTGAGCTGAAGTTAGGGCACATGACGATGGTGAGGACAGAGGTTCAAATCGCGTACGAGGGCTTATTCGGGACGTGATCTGTGTTTGAGCCGCATTCTTGGCAGAACACAATTCGTCGCTGGCCTGCGCGGCGTCTGTCGTGACGCTTGTAGGTATCGCATTGAGTACACTGGACCCATATGCCACCGTCCTCAAGCTGTGGGTGGTCCTGCGGTTGTCGACTCTCTTTGATCGTAGTCTTCGGGAATAGGCAGGCGTTGGACATAAGAATCGCTCACTGATTGGCAAGAACAAATGCGGTCGTCGTCGTCGACAAGGTGGAAAATTTCTCAGAGAAGAATCCCGGTAATGACCGCAAAGAAGGTAGTGAATATCCCGACGAAGAAGGTGCCGAGATTGGCGATTGTGTTGTCTGCTCTGATCGCGTTCAGTGTGAAGTGCCGCTCTGACCATGGAGAGAGGGGTTGAATCCCTGCCGGGGTCAGAACATCGGCAAGGAGGTGAGAAAGACCGGCGTGAAGACCAATATAGAGACAGAGTACGGCTGCGCCGAGGATTCCAAGTCCTTCTTCAGGGAACACTGGAGCTCCGACCATGACAACAAGAAGGGTGCCAAAGATACCCGTAACAATGCCCATTCCGGCCGCAAACCAGATAGTGTGTGTTAGCCCTCGGTGCTCAACGCCCGGAATGTGCCGATCTGCGTCTTGAATCGTGCTGAGTGAAATACTGAGCTGGGAGAGGTGGAATAGAACCTTGCTGTAGGTGAATTTTGTTAGAAGCACTACCACCAGAAGCGGATCGACAAGTAGGAAGGACCCCAAAATGGCGAGGGGAAAGAGCGCTTCAACAAACACCCCCGTTACGATGAGTACTGGGGCGTACAGTAGGAGAGAGATGCCGACGTGACCTGATCGGTACATATGTATGGACTCGTAGCGTGTCTGTGGAGAGTTGTTTGAGTTGCTGTGCCGTGGCCGGTTCACCTGTCAGTACGGCTCTTCCTCGTGGAGGCGCCTGTACCCGGCTATCTTCAGTAGCTCTGTGAGTTCATCAGCACGCATGAGACGGTCGTCTCCATCGGCCTGTGCGTCCTCGACGGCAAGGTCGATGGTCTCCGCAACGATCTCCGCATCGTGCTGATAGCGCCAGATGGTGAACTCAAGCCGGGGGTCCATGACCGGCGATGTGTCGAGATGGCCGAAGACCTCGTTAGCTAACCGGATGAGGTTGGACTTCGGGGTGATCCGGTCGCCGTAATCAGTCGAGACGCCATCTCTGATGACTTCGACTGCCTGCTCTAGTTCAAGCGTCGGTTCGTCTGGAGTATCGTAATCAGCGATGGTTGTGGCTTCGCTCATCGGCGGATCCGTTCCTCCCAAGTACTAGCGACGAGACGAGCGAGGTTCTTTTGCCGCTCTTCCTCTTCAGGCATGGACACTTCTACGTTACAGATGATCATGTCCCCGTAATCGCTGTTGATGTTCGTCGAGACCTCAATCTCTGGGACATGGCCTAACCACAGCGAGAAGAGGTTGATCATCTTTCGACGAGCTATCTCCTCGACGTCGACCTCGCCTTCAGGGGCGTACGCCCACATCTCGGGGTCAGCCATGACGTAGTCCTTGAAGAGGAACGCCTCGCTGCTGAACTGGGTGTTGGGCATTTTTTTAACGGTCGTTGCTTCTCGTAGAGTTTCTTCGAATGGATTCATGTATGATCTCGGGGTGGGGTGTGGTGCTGTTGCTCTCTGCGCCTGAGGAGCTGTTTGTCGCCTGCGGACGCTGATTAAGCGCCAAGGAGCGTAGCGAACGAATCCGGCTTCCGACGTCGAATATCGAGAATGGCAGTATCGTGCGTGAGGTGTGTTCCGAGCTGGGTCATCACCTTTCCGGGATCAACCCCTTCAGTATCGGGTCCACTCAGGTATTCCCACTCGTGCCGATTCCGGGTGTGTTGCGAGTCTGCGAGTAGCATTACACCCTCTGGAACGTGGTCAATAACTTCCTCTTTGTCTTCGATATCAAAGAGGAGCGCATCAGCAGCCTTCAGAGCGTTCTGAAAGGCCATTTTGTCCATGTCTGTGGGGGAACCGATATCACGGCGGTGGAGCCCCGGTGGAAGCGCTTTTGCCTGTGTCACTGGGTCAGAACACATCTCACCCCTCTCAGGGTCAAAAATGCGGCTGCTCCTGAAACACTGGAGATCGACATGGGTCTTCTCCCTGAAGGTAGTACTCTTTGGAGTTAGCACCACTCAGGACAACCCGTTCGCGGCGCTCAAGGAATCCACAATCCCGTAGGCGCTTTAGCGAGGCGGATGCCTGTCTTCGAGAGATATCAAGCTCGTGGGAAACGTCACGAGAGTCTCTCGGGACGGCAGGAGAGTCGGAAATTAGGGCGTATACATCTAGGTCAGTTGGATTCGACAGGACCGACTGTGGACAGTGGACCTGCTCGGCTTCGGCGATCGGTGAGATGGAGTTCCTGACGGCGTATTCAGTAGGTGTCTTGTCGGTAGGGCCTTCCTCAGCAGGCCGCTGCGACCGGCCTACGTATCCCGCTCGAACGAGCTTAGTCAATGCTGTAGTGATCGTTGAGGACGGTGCGTCTATCTGATTGATGAGCTCTCTTGCGGTGAGCGGTTTGTCTGCGCTCTGTAGGTGGGCAAAGGTAGAGACGATCTGTCCAGTGTATTCATTCGAAACCTGCTCCTTTGTAGGCTGTTCATCGCCAGATGGCGATGTGCTTCTTGAAGCTGGAGAGTTGGACATATAGAAATTAGTTAGGACTGCTCGAAGTTGACTTTTGCTTCGATTACAGCAGCAAGGTGACTCCAGAGCATTCCATGCTGGATAACGTCTTCCCAGCGACCGTTGACCATTGCGGGGAATTGGCCCGATTCTTGGACCGATTTGATTTCGTACTGGTTGGCTGTCTCCTCGATCAAATACATTTGGTCGACGACTGTGAGGTCCCCAAAGATGTACTCTCGATGGTTGTCGAGTGAATCGTTTATGGCCACCGACTTTTCAACATCCTCTGTTTCGTAATAGAACTGGGCGGTCTCTGAAAGCCCCTCGACGAGTTCATCAATATTCGTCTGGATGCTGAGGTAGGTATCGATGGATCCCAAGTCGTCGGGGTAGGTCCGGGTGTGGAATTCACCGGAGTGTTCGTCGGCCTCGATCATGATTGCTTCATGGACTGCGTCTTTGAACATCTGAGAGATGATCTTAGCGTACGGGCCCGGGTGAATCATCTCCGTAATGTAGGAATCGGAGATGCCGTATTCCTCAGTTATCCGCGCAATCACGTAGACTTTCTCTGTTGCGGTGGCACCCAACAGGTACTCTGGGATGTCTGGGAGAGTCCCTTCATTCGTGAAATGGTGGTGTGTTGCGAGCGTCTTAATCTGCTGCGGGATCGTGTCTACTCTAACCATAGCGCTTCACCTATCACTGGAGAAAAAATGCGGGGAATCATGAGAGTTTCTTGAGGACACCGAGCAATTGAACGAGATGAGATTCTGAAAGGAGAACTTGGTCTGTGCTGTCCGCGATGGCATATCTTTCATCTGCGGGACTGTCAGGCCCAGTGAACCGAACGAAAAGGCGGTCTCCTACGCAGTTTTCACCTACCCTGTAGCTGATTGGGTCCGATGCTGAAACAACTAGTCGTGCTCGTGTCTGGAATTTTGAGATCTGTTTGGGGGCAAGAACGAATCCAGTACTGTGCGCGCCACTGGTTGAGCCTGATCGTTCTTGGAGCGTGAGGTCGCCATCGTCATAATACAGTGCCTCAAGCGGTCCCACTGTATGCGTCTCACTTCGGCTGGCAGGATTGGACATCACTCATACACTCGTATAAATAAGATAGCGCTTAGTTGGATTTCTGGAATTGCTCATACTGGTTGAGGTCGACGACAGTTGAGACATTGCCCGTGAGAGGATGTTTGTACTGAACAGCAGAAATGCGATCTTCGGAGTCCGTTTTGATTGTGTACTCGTCGGAAACGGGTGTGAACTCGGGGTGGTTCGGATCGATAGCCTTCGGAAGAGAGCGGGTTGCTTCTTTTGTCCGTGGCTGGTACTCAATCTCCGGGTTTGCCTCGAGGCTGGATTCAAGACACGTAACGACACCCTCGTCTACATTATCTAGCACTGGTGGCCCGTTAGTGGTGGAGTGCGCTTTGAACTGGGACGAGACTGAAGGTTCAGTATTTCCGTTCTGACGGCTATGCTCTAGCATTTCCCATCCGTAGACGGCAGCTAAAAGCATCTCACTTCGGCGGTCGAATTCTGGCTCTGTATACTGTTCTCGGTAATTTGCCGTCGCACACGCTGTGAGAATGGCAAGGCGGGCCCCTATACAGAATGATGTTCTTGTGTTAGTGAGCGCGAAGCTTCTACTACCGGCCCCAAGAAATTCTATCGAAAGGGTACGGGGTGACAAGTAAGGCGATATATTGGGGTGATAAACCGAATCAGGAGAAGTCTCCACTTGATCTGTACAGTAGATATGGACCTTATCGCCTATCTTGGTCTGGATCCACAACTCGGGGAACGGGGCTCGTTCAAGGGTCACGTCACAGATTCGATGTGGAGTATCTTTTGGGCCTTTGATTTCTATTCCCGGACTTGCGCTAATGAATTCCTGATAGACGGTGAGCGGTGTGTCCGGTTCTGGGGCATGGGAGAGTTCATCGAAGCCGGG
The DNA here is from genome assembly GCF_005435135.1 of Halorubrum sp. ASP1. Lineage (NCBI taxonomy): Archaea > Methanobacteriati > Methanobacteriota > Halobacteria > Halobacteriales > Haloferacaceae > Halorubrum > Halorubrum sp. ASP1. The sequence goes on from NZ_SGUA01000007.1 coordinate 103,451, forward strand.
GAGAGAAGAAATTAGAGCTTTTCGGACACTACTGATTTCATCGTGTGTTGGCCGAGCAGGATTCGTGATCTGGTCTGTTGCTTCTTGAATTTCTTCAGGAGGAGGGGATGAGCTGGTGGAGCAGCGGTCTGGCTCAAAATCAGACAGAGTGGGCTGTGTCATAGGGATTTCACACCGAGTCAATCTTCGAGGGCGGAATAGAGATTTGCCGGAGGGAGATAGGTGTCCAGCCTTGGCCGCCGACCTGTGCTGCGGCAGAAACGAACGAATCAGTAGAACTGCTACCACCGCCGAATACAGTACCGTTCCCATCTGGAGAGCCGATGCGTATCATGTACCACGTTTCGGTGGACTCGTCAAGTAGGAGATGTTCAATATGATCGTTACGAGTGCGAGTCGTCTGGAGGGTGACGACGGGATCTGACTGGACATCTTCAGGAGTTCCCAGCATGTCGGTGTCGATAGAGAGTCGGAAAGTGTCACCCGCTGCCGCCGTTGCGATCGTCGCGACATCCGTTTCTGTGGAGAGGACAACTCCCGACTGAGAATCTGATTGTTCTTGTGTATTGCCGATCTCGAAGAGATACGACTGCTGCCTGAGGTCATTACCACTATCTGCTTCTACTCGATATACCGTTCCTAATTCACTAAGGGCTAGCCGGAGGGATTCTGGTAAAGTGCCGAACGCCATGAACAGCGAGGCGAACGGGGCCGCGCCGTCGGTGTTGGTGAAATTTAGTCGGCCATCAATCGGGGCGAGAATTGATGCATCGCTTGCGTGGTCGTGAAACCAGTCCGCGGAGAGTCCGTAGGACGGTATGAGTGCGAGAACGAACTCAGCGCGGCCGGAATTCACTTCCGACACAGCCTTGTCAAACCATGGGTCGATGTCAGAATATGGAGGATTCAGCCAGATCCGGCCATACCACGGTTTTGAAAGACCGTTGTCCGACTCGGTAAAAACACGCTTTGCAATTTCGGTGTTTTCAGCTCCAGAACAGGGGTCAAGGTCAAATAGCCTACCAAGCGCTCCAATGAGAACGCTCATAATTTCTTCTGGAGTGCCACGGGAGTCGGAATCAGTATCGGTGTCTCGCTGGGTTGCCTCAGAGTCGGGTTTGCCGGCAGCCCCGGCTATTTTTGTAGTGTTTGACATGGTTTGATGAACAGGAAATGCTCACGCATATCGCCGATAAAAACTGCTTCAGGGGTGGTGTATTAAATACGAGCAAGAGCAATTATAGGCTATGTTGACACTCGGTGTCAGTGACAGCAATCAGGTGCCGTGGGAAGTCCGTGCTGGAAAGCACTTCATTAAGCAGTACCAGTCACTTAGCGATGGCTCTGATCTGAAGAAAAATGCGGACTCAAAAATTGACCGAATTTGTGAGTACCCTTTGATTGGAACGCGAAAATCTGATGAGCTTGCGAAACTCCGTGGACACCATTTGGACTCGCATGTAATTCTATGGAATGTAACTCCTGAGGTCACGTCTCCGAATTATCTCGATCAGATCTCTCGTGTTGAGCTGTCTGTGATTGCTCACCACAATGATTACAACGGCTCAATTTCACGGCCTGAGTTGGTAGAGCCGACTCGAGAGTTTATCGTCGTATTTCGCGGAGAGGTGACCAACGACCACCACTTGCTGTACGATCTTGATGGAGTTGATGTTGAGGTTCAAAAGTGGGTTCACTCGAACGGGAAAAATGCGGTTGTGTTCACTGGAGAGTATGAGAAAGGATGTGGAGATACGTTTGATGAACGATTGCCTGACGGCGTGGGGGTAACAACTGTTCAGCGAGCTGCGGAAGGGCTTGATATTGGGGTGAAAAACAAACGTATCGTGGGACAAAATTCGGGAGGAGCAAACACCTTCAGTGAAGTTGAGGTAGTGAGATGAGCGCGTGGGTCACTTAAAATCATTCTGTTCACGAACCTCAGAAAGCGATGGATAGTCTGTTGTTGGTGTTCCTTCAGGCTGCGTCTCTGAAGGTGTATTCGGATCGGCGAACGGATAATTGATCCCGTTGGAAGCCTCGTCGACGGCTTTCGTGAGCATGACAGTGGCTACACAGACCGAGTAGAACCCGATGACGGGCCCAAAGAAGAGCCCTACTGGAGGGAGGATGAATGAGAAACTCCATAGGGCAAACCCACCAATGACTGTAATGACGCTCATCCACCACGAAAGGAAGTAGTGTGGAGACGTGAGTGTCCCAACTAGGTGGGAATTGAACGCTGTCATAGATGCGTCAATCCGAACGCTCTCGATGAATACTGCTGGAGAAGCGTAGATAGCTCCGAAGAGAGCGACTGCTGTGATCGGTAGCAATACGAGTAGAAGCGGGTTGTTGAATAGGAGACTGTCAGGGGCGGAATTGCCGAACGCAGAGAGGCCACTATAGAGGGCCCACGAAAGAAGTGGGACTATGAACAAAAGAGAGACAACCCCAATTCCTCGGACGCCATCTCGCATTGAGCGAGAGAAGCTGAATAGCTTGATGGTTGTCTGTCGGTTCGTTATCTCTGCTTCTATAAGTTCAGTGAGGAAGGCCAACAAGAGGAGAGCGGGGATACCGAACCACAGCGTCAGAAACGCGAACCCACCGCCGATGAGTGTCCGCCAAGAACTGATATACAGAAGCGGAGACTTCGTTGCCGATACTGATTCGGGCGAGGTAGTGACTGCGCTCTCCCGGCCTGTAGCATACCGGCTTTGAGTTTTGTCTGTAGAGTTAGTTGGTTTGGTTGGCATAGTAAATGAAATTAGGCTAATGGCTAGTCTTGGTGACGGTACAGATACGACGCAGCTTGAAGATCTGCGATTGTCTCTACGCCCTTCATGTCGTACTCGTGTCCGAAGCCAAGCTGGGTAGAGAGTTGGTTGGTTTCTCTCATGGCCATCCGGGCAAGAACGTCTGCCGGGTCGCGAACAACATCATCAGCAATAGCACAGTACTCGCCTGCCGTTAGCGACCGTGCAAACTGTTCTGCGTCAACCTGTTCTTCGTGATCGGAGCCAAGCGCATTGATGGAGACTTCTCCGAAAAATTCGTCTCCTTCAAAGGTAGTATCGCGGTCAGCGACTCGGAAGACCGTGCCTGAATTTTTGTCGAACAGTAAGACGCCTTTTTCGATGTCGGTCATGTCGAGCATGGGAAGCACCTCTACCTATGCTAGAAAACAAATTTTGGCGGTTAGTCTTCAGCAACGGCGTACTGACGACTTGGTGAGTATCTGCTGATATCTGTCTGGAGAGTGGGCGGATCGTTCTGTGAGAGGTCAGAGAGTTTTTGCTGGCTGGTTGAGGAAACATCAACTCCTTCACTGGACAATCTTTGCTCTCGTGCCTCGTATATCTCTTCAGCCATTGGTCTAAAGCCGCAGTGAGGGTTCATACACTGATAGAGCTCCCAGCGATAGTTGCCACTAAGCTCCACGTCACGATGCTGGCCTAGTTTAGAGCAACCACATTCGGGACATCTAAACTCGTTATGGGGGGTTACAATTCGAGGGTCAGTAAGGTACTCCGGGTCGACATCCTGCCACGGGGCATTCCCCCCAAAGTCATCTGGAGAGAGCCGTCGATCGCTGTCAACGTCGTACATCTCCAGAAGTTCACTATCTGTTGGTGTCTTTTGATATACTAGCAAGAATGACTGGTTGCCCCAGAACTCTCCCTCTTGGCGGAAGCCCTGATCTCGAACGGTAGCACGTTCATTCTCCGGGATCCACGTCGCGTTGTAGATGATCAGGCCACCCGGTTTCGTTACTCGGAGGACCTCCTCAAAGAGGCGACGACGTTCCTCGGTCGATTTTGCCAGCCACGGGGGGTCACTTACGGTGGTTTCGAAGGTACAATCGCGGTACGGCAAGTTGAACGCATCTGCTTGCATAGTCACGCCATCGAGCGGGTCTTTATCCAGATTGTGGTCACACGCTGGCGTGTTACCGGTACAGACTTTGAGCGATGGGGAGCGGAGAAGCCGGGTGACGGTCTTGGTGACGCCCTCGCTCCACGTCCATGTGTCTTTGAGATCGTCGGTGTCGTGGCGTTCCGGGGTGATCGACGTCGAGGTAGGTTGTGATTTGCTCATCGTCGGGTGGCAGGTGTGTGGGTGGCGTTATCGACGGTCCAGTCGCCGAGTACGTAGGGTGTCTTGAACCCCTCGTAGCGAGTGACGACCAGCTCGTTGAGGGTGGCGTCTTCGCTTTCGGAGACCCACCCGCCGAAATCATGGTCGGGGTTTTCCTTTGGGAGGAGGCCAGTCGCTTGGAGGATGTGGCCGCCGCCTCTGGTGAGCCAGATGAACTCGTGGAAGGGGATCATCCGCTTGACGAGTTGCCGGCGACTGAACAGCGAGATGACCGTATCAAACTGGTCTTCGCTGTACGGGAGCGGATCCTGATCACCTTTGTGGGGGATAGTCCCAACATACACTTCTGGGGAACTGGGAAACGACCAGTGGGAGCCGTTTAGGGTCTGTTGCTCTGGGTTATACGCATCAAGGCGCTCATCGTCGGGCATGATGATGAGAATATCCCCAGAGGCGCGGGATTCGATCACCTCTTGGAGAGAGTGGTCTGAGCGAGTAAGGATGTCTCTGGTGTGGAGTTGCCGACTCATTTGATGTGGCCCCACTCTTCTTCGCCAGTTCGGTCCCCGTATGGTTCGTGTTTCTCTATCAACTCTTCAGGCGAGGGAACGGCGCCGCTGCCTGCCGGTGCGGCATAGACAATCTCGCCGCAATAGAATCCGTGCTTCTCTCCCTCTTCGTCGACGACGTACACAGAATACTCTTTGCCGGTGTAGTCGCCCCAAAATCCTTGCGCGTTGGGGAATCGGTGGAGATTCGATCCCGTATCGCTGACGATGATGAGAAAATTTGAGCTCATGAATAAGAAGGATTTGAACGAGGCTAGTCGAGTAGGTGTGCTACCTCTGCGGTTTCTGGGTCTGTTTCACCATTAAACCGGGTGACTACATGCGCCATTCCGGGGATGACATTACCGCGGAACCAGTCACAGAAGAATTCGGTTACGAAGTCGCCGCTAGGTTCTCCGTGGTATTTTTCGAGGATGTCGTCAAATGGGCTCAAGACGAGTTGTCGGGACTGCATGGTGGTGTGAACGACACAGTAGAGCCGTTCACCCCAGCGGAGGTCGTCTCCCGGAGAGAGGTCCATGACCTCACTCACCATGTAGCTGTAGAACAGTTCGTACTCGGCATCATCTCGCTGGTGGTACGCCTCTCGCAGTTCTTGAAGTTGGTCAGGGCCAAAGTCAGGGCGCGGGTTTTCTGGTACGTTCATAGGCCTCGCCTATCAGGGCTAAAAAATGCGGGAGAGGCGTTCTAGTTGGGGGTAGATGCCGTTTCACTCGCTTCAGTCGAGGTCGAGATCGAGTGAACGCTGATCTTCAGGAAGGATTAGCTCATCGGGGTCGTACCCATGAGCCTCTAGTACGGCTATGGCTCGGTTGAGCGCGGCTTTCGGGTCCATGTGAAGGTCGGAAGTGCGGTATCCGAGTAGGCGGTCGCGCTCAATAGCCATGAGATCCCGAGTTACTTCTTCAAGTTTGCTGTCGGTATCCGAAGGTGCGAGGGCCGCGAGCCGGTGTGCTTCGTCAGTGGAGATGTGAAACGTGTCGACAGGGTCAGTTGGGTCTGGCCCTTCAACGACAGTTAGTGTCGGCTCAGTTGTCGTGCTGTTCGTCTCGGACGTGCGTGCCCACAGTGTTGGCCCGTCGCTGGTATTGAGTGGAATGAAGTCTGGAGTGGTCATGTTTGGATGTCAGTGGAGGTGGGGTTTGCTGAGGAAGCGGTTCGCCGATTCAGGGTAGTTGCGAGGTAGAAGAATGGGGTGTCAAGAGCGGCAACAACTACTTTAGCGACGTACTGGCCGAGTATAGTGGTCGCGAGAGCGGTCCCCCAGAGGATGTCGCCACTGGTGAGTGCGGGGAAGAAGGTGAACGCGAGTGTGATGAAGAGGGCGGTGTCGACAGCCTGCGAGATGGATGTCGACATGAGGTTCCGTATCCAGCGGTGGTTGTCGCCCGTGCGCTGTTTGATTTCTGCGAAGAGATTGACGTCGATATGCTGTGAGAGCAGAAGAGTGACGATAGAGGCGAGGATGATGTTAGAAGACGCCCCGAGAGTTGTCGCATAGGCCGCGTGTGCTTGGTAGAAGGGAGCGGTAGGGAGTGCGATCGCGAGGTAGATGAGCCCATATCCAAGGATGAGACAGGAGACTGTCCAGTTGACTACCGTTGTGGCGAATTCCCGGCCGTGTACCTCTACCATCAAGTCGCTAGCGAGGAATGCGACGCCAAAGGCGATGAACCCTGCGGGGATCGCAACACCACCTAGAAGGGGTATTTCGAAGTATGCGAGCTTTGCGGCAGTAACGTTCGCGACGATGATTGCTGTGATGAATACAGCGGGGAGGCCGATTTTTGTGTTCATGTGGTCTGGTGAGTTGCTGTGAGGCGGTTAGCGGCTGAAAACTGGGGTAGTCGCTCTATGAGCTGGCCACTTCTAGCGGTGGGTCTCCGAGGTCAGTGACGACAGTGTAGAATGCGGGGTTCGACCACGTGTAGACCCTGTCACGAGCTTCGAGAACACGAAGCAGGATCTGCCACCGGGTCAGAGACGACTCCGCATCGACCCACACCTCCCAGTCGGCTAGTATCGCATCCGGGAGTTCTGTTACTGATTCAACCGGTTCTTCATTCCAGTCGTCACAGACTGTGTTGAACGATTCGACGATCTTCGCTTGCTCTTCGTCCGGGAGCGCGGCCATGATCTCTACACCGGGGACTTCCATTTCGACTAGTGGGTCCTCCGTTTCGTGGATCATGGTCTGCTCGGCGTCTGCAACCGTCATTGGTCAGCTAAGATGTTAAACCGATCTTGTGTACCGTCGCTTCGGTAACTCAGTTCTTCAGCCAGTGTGTACGTGAGTTCGAGCGCACCGTCTGTGCCTTCGTACTCGACGTGGAGAGTAGTATGGTCAGTTCTTTTGACCGTGCCCTCTTCGAGGGTTAGTTCTCCTTCCTGCCAGAGGTCGACGAGTTCTGAGACTGTTGCGTTTCGGTCAGTCACGCTCCACCACCTCAGTCGCCTCATCGGCGTACATGAAGCCTTGGTCGAAGTTGTGGTCGTCACGGCGGAGGGTTTCGACTACCCGTTCATAGTACCCGACTGGATCGTCAACAGCGGCTTCTGGAACCGGCATGAAATCTTCTTGATGCTCGAGCCACTCTTCGGGCCCAAGACGGGCTTGTTCTTCGCCATCCATGTTGATCAGGATGGCTCCTCCGGTTTCCTCATCGCGTTCGATTCGGACAGAGCCCCCACCGTTTCTATCGTAGTAGATGCCGTTGAGGTAGCGATCGTCGACGGTCATTCAGTCACCTGTAGGATGTTGTACGTCTTTTTCCAGTGCGATTCCGTTTGAGGGGTGAGTTTCGTGTTCATACTGGGGTGTTAGCTGTGGTTTCGCTCTGCTGGTTGGTGGGAGTAGTGCTATCGAGGACGCTCGAGACAGAGATCACGTTCAGAAAACCGTAATCAGTCTCCTGACCGTTGAGGAGACGCCCGAGTTGTGAATCGAGGAAGGTGTCCTCGTCAAGGGTTCGCGGGAGCAGAACATCTCGCCGCGACAACACCCACTCGCCGACGTCGTCGTACCATGCTCGAATGAGGTTGTCGTCATTGAGCTTTGACAGGCTGCGGACATGCTCTCTGATGCTTCTGGTAGTTCGGTCGGGGCCTTCAGCGTACCAGCTGGCGTGGTCGCGGATGATCCGTCGCCGTTCAACGTGGCTGAGATTCAAACTTGGATACTCGGTCATAACGTGGTTCACTTATTTACTGGAAAAAACGAGAGAATGAGAGGCGGTCTAATACGTCTCGTCGAATTTGCTTCCGTACTTCCGATTGAGGTAGTCGACAGCTTCAGACTTGGTGTCGAACGCCTGTAGAAGGTCTGTGCGGGTCCCCGTGCCGTTGTCGCCGGGGCCAATCCGGAATGCGCACCACCGAGACTTTTTGATGATGCCGGAGCAGATGTGGGACCATTCTAAGTGCTCGTTGGATTCTATCTGAGTGCCCTTGATCACTCCATAGACGCCGCACTTGCGTGGTCGAGGACCACCGCGAGTCTGTTCGATCTGTCCGACATCGTAGTGCCCACTTTCGCGTCTGCGTGGCATAGCACCTATTACAGGAGACAAATGCTGTACCCCTGAGTAGGCCAGAGGTTCATAGACCTCTCAGTTGCTCTCAATGTACTTCCGGGCGTTTGCGAGGTTTTTCTCGCCTATGCCGGGTATCTCACGTAGCTGTTCATCAGACGCAACAGCTAGGTCAGCATCGGTTGAGAAGCCGTGATCGACTAGCTGTTCGGCTGTTTTTTCTCCAATCCCGTCAACCTCGCTCCAGTCGATTGTAGTAGGTTGGTGGCCTTCCAGTAGTTGTATCGCATCTTCAATCGCTTCTGCCTTTAGTCTATTAGCCTCTGTGCGGCTTCGACGATACGATTCTGCTTTGACCTCCAGTATCGAAACGAATGGAGTGATCTCAGGGACGTCTGCTCGTGAGCTCTCGTCTACGTCTTCTTGATCTAACAGCGTCCATCGAGTCCCTATTGCATCCTCAAAGGGGTCTCGCCGTTCGTACCGGTAATCGGTCGCATCGAGATTTTGGAGGAGAACGCGCTCAGAATCAATGAAGACTACTTGAAACTGTTCAGGGTAGGTAGGTTCTGTACCAGAATCAGATGCGTGACGTTCGTCACCGTAGACGTATCCCGGCTGTGGAGGCTTTTGTAGGCGGCCTTGGCTGGTGTCAGTAGTGGTTGATCCGGAGGACATTCTCTGATCTAGTTAGTAGGCAGAATCAGGTGTCGGTGTGCTTCTAAGAGCGATTCAACACCAGCATTTTGTGCGTTTAGCGACCAGAACGAGTCGTATGAGCTCGTTACGACATTTGTGTCTTCGAGCCCCGAACATGCGAGGTAGACTTCTGAATCTGACACTGGAAGCATTTCTGTGAGCATGTCCATCCGAAACGTCTCGGTATGGTATACGAGCAAGCAGTTGAGGACAGCAGCGTTCGTCTGGCTGGAAAAGATAGATGAGAAAGGGTGCGGGCCGATCTCCATTGCTAACTCTCTGTATGCCTCTAGAAACGGTTCTGTTGCTGGGTGTGCGTCATCGAGACAGTAGAGTCCAGACTGAGTTTTTTCTACTACGCCGATCTCAGCTAGCGTTTCGATCGCATTGACAACTGTAGTGAGTCTAAAAGGAGAGTCCTCGGTGAGACCTTCTGGAGTAACTTCTACATCAAAATGATGTAAGAAGTAATCGAGACATTCTGGTACTGCGTCTTTGCCAAACTGTTCGGCTAACGTGTTGTACTGGTCTGCGATCTCTGACTTCTGTAGCATGTCTCGATACTCACCACTTCTGGGGCCGGAGAGGGCTCGGCCACGATTGGTGATACGCTGGAGCTGATCGAGCGAGAAAGTCATCAACCGGAGGGCACAACTCGAGGCGAGGACTCGGATGTTGAATGAATCGTGGTCGTGGAGTTTGTCAAATAGAGCCGCCCAGAGTTCTAGGACCTCTGCTTTGTTATCGTGGATACTGCTAGGCTTGACATCTCCTTCGCCAACATTGCTGCCAAATTCACGCTCCTCTTCGACGAATCGGATGGCCTGTGCGTGTTCGAGTTCAGCCAGCCGCGTATCTTCTTCTTGTTCACTTATCCACTGGTTTGCTTCTAGAGCGTTACTTGAGTCTTCGAGTTTGAATTTCAGGTGAGCTCCCATTGTGTGAAATTAGCAGTTACTCGGTTGTGTCGGCACGAAGGCCTTCGACGCGAGTATCAGTGGTATGGTGAGCCAATTCTTCAGCGTCGATCCGGTCGAATGCGGGCGCACTGTCGACTATCTCGTATGCTTCATCGACTGCGTCTTGTTCAGATTTAACGTCGGTAGTCTCTGGAAGTGCGACTTCGAGTTCGAGAGTAACTTTGATCATGAATGTAATCTGTTGTGAATGGGACGACCCGGATTCGAACCGGGGTACCGGGCACCCAAAGCCCGAAGTATAGCCACTAACCCATCGTCCCAGTACGTATTTCGCACTATTAGGTGCTGCCTGACAGTGACGGTGGAGGAGGGATTTGAACCCCCGAAGCGCGAGGCGCTACTGGTTTTCAAGACCAGCGCAATAGGCCACTCTGCCACTCCACCAATCAGGAGTCATATCTGGAATACGTGCCCAGAAGCCAGAGCTGCGGTTCGAACGCAGGGAATCTCGGTTACAAGCCGAGTGCATGAACCACCCATGCTCCTCTGGCACATTGTTGTTGTAGTAGAATATCCTCGCCCATCACAGAAAATAAATGTTGCCGACTTACCTCTGCGGATTGATACCGTCGATGTTGGAAATGTTATCGGGAGAGGCGGGGATCTGCTCGTCTTTCTTCGTGTCGATTACGTGATCGTGTTTGTGGACATCGATCTGTGGATTGTCGTGGCAGCTGCGGCAGTACCAGTACCCTTTGGAATGCCGCCGTTTCAGAGAAGCGTGCCCATTGGGACATCGAATACGCCACTGATCAGACCAGATCGACATTACAAGGTGGGCCAGTGGGAGTCGATTATGTCCAGAACCGCAGCAGGTTCAGAAACAGTGTCACTCCAGTCATCGTCGTCGAAGAAGACTTGAAAATCGTTGGAACCTCCGAGGAGATACACTGTAGCGGAATTGCCGTGCGTGTTCGTTAGCCTGAGAACGAGCCAGTCGCCAGAATCGTCGGTGGCCTTCTGTACTCCTTCCCGTCGGTCGATGGTCCATTCGTCAGTCCGGCTGTGCCGTGTCAGTTCGGCCAGAACGGCGTAACCGGCGAGGAGAGCAGCCTCCTTATTAGTCTCATCATGACGAGAGAACTGTTTTGAGAGTGCGTTCATGATTGTTATTGGTCGTCTAGTCGATTATTCGCGCTTGTACTCGTATTCTACTCCCAGACTGATGTTCTGGGAGAGGACAGCCTCGCGAATGTTTTCAGCCGCGGACTGCGGAGAGACGTTTGCTGTATCGTAGTTGAGGGCCGCAACGGCTTTGACAAAGTACTCTCCAACATCTGCGGGGATCTCGTCGGGGTCAGAGACTGTGACAGTGCTTTCGGCTTCTTCCGACTGGGTGCTGTTGATCTGGAAGACACGGTAACTTGGCGGGTTAGAGGTGTCCGAGAGGAGCATGTACTCGTTGTTAGCGGCCTCAAGCGTCTCTTCGATGATGGTGACTTCGGGCTCGTCTGCTTCAAACGAGTCAGGATCGGTACCCCAAACATCGGTGAAAGTATCCTCGAGGTTGAGGTCGCGAATGAGTGCCTTCCAATAGCCCCAGTGGCCAACTTTGGTGTAGTCAATCAAGGACATCACCAATTGTCTGCTGATAAATGCTGGATTGAGGTGTTAGTCGTCTGTGACGACAACTGGGAGGTCAGCCCAGCTCCGGCGTGAACCGCCCACACAGAATAGCTCTGTTGTGGTGCCTGCGACACCAGTTGGCTGATCACTGTCGAAACGGACTCTAACAAACCAATCCGCGACGATGTTGTGGGTGCCAACTCCTTTCGGCTCTACGCGGGTGACTTGGCCTGTGACAGGGTAATCGGCAGCCCACTCAGGTACCCCAGAGAGGCGGGAAACAGAAAGAGTATTGCCAACGGAACAGGGCTTTTCAGTATCGACTTTTTCCTCATAATACTCCTTGAGTTGCTGGTAGTGGGTTTTTCGTGCCATTGGATTTATCTCTGAAGACAGCTACCCATCCGCGATAGACAAACTACTGAGGAAGGCTTTGCCAGAGGACTAAGTTGTAGGAAAAGGTAGAGAGCGATATGTCTCAGAGAGCGGGGAAAAGCCCTCCGTCGGTAGGAGCCAGTCGGTTAGCAAACTCGATACAGAGTGTGATCGGGAAGGCTGGCGGTGATCTTTTGATAGCAGCCTCAGTCGCGGTCAGCGGAATTCTTTCGATTGCGTTTTGGACTGTTACGCTTCGAATGGTTGCTGTACAGTCGGTCGGAGAAGTGACGCCCGTATACTCAATTGCTATCTCAAATGTTTCTGTTGGGCTGGGTGGGCTGTTGACGGCGGTAGTGTACTTTACGCTATCAGATGATGAATGGGCGTATATCGACGTCTCGGTGCCAAGGTTGAGTCAAGCTAAAGATGGCCTCTTTGCGCTGCTAGCTGTCGTCCTTGGTGTATATGCCGTCGGTGAGGTAAGCCGCTATGCGGGCGTGGAGTCAGCGTCGCATTCGCTTGTCGACACGGTCGCGGAAAGTGGGAATCCGGAGATACTCCTCTGGCTGGCCGTACTTGCGTTTCTTGTTGTCGGGCCGGCTGAAGAGCTGGTCTACCGGAACATCGTTCAGAAGCGCTTATATACGAACTTCTCTGGGGGCACTGCGGTAGTCGTGTCGAGCATGATGTTCGCGCTGGTTCATTTTCCATCATATCTTAATGGAACCGGCGGACAAACGCTATCGAGCCTCGCGACAATTTTCGTGGTGGCATTACCGCTAGGGTGGGTATTCTTGAAAACTAGCAACCTCTTCTACCCCATAGCTGTCCATGGGGCCTACAACGCTTTTGTGTACTATTCGCTATACGCTACTGCGGCTGGCTAGGGGAGGAACACCTCGTAGGAAGGCGATGTCACCGGCTTCGGCTTTTTCAGTGAGTTTGAGCGTTGCTATGCGAGAAAACCGGGATCGGATACAATCCGCTGAGGAGTGACAAATCAGGTGGAGGTGAACGCAGTGATATCTGCCTGTCCGATACTGCGGCCGGAGCGGATGGAGTCATGCACTTCAGTGAGGACGAGGAGTGCCGTCTCGACGATCGGGAGTGGAACGTCATCGTACCCACGGACGATGGATTTGACTGCTTGTACGGGTGCTGATGGGCCGTTCACTTGGTCGAGGAGGCAGGCAGAGCGGGTGATGAGCTCGGTGGTGGCCCGTTTGTGGCTTTCAGGGAGGTTAGGGAGATCGTCAGGCGAGAGCGGTGAGCTGAGGGACATGATTGGAAGCACCCATTTGAGGTGACAAACGAAAGCGGCGTAGGAGTCACCTGCTAATGATGTAGTAGTCAGAGTCAGATACGGCCGAAGAGCCTTGAAACCCGGCTTGAGGCAGTTCGCGCCTTTCAATGGTTCCGAGTTCAGTAGTGAGTGATTGCGTGTTGGCCGGTTTCGAGTGCGACTGACGACCACCATTGTAGACTCCCGCTCGGCGTGGTGAGTTCGTCGAGTGTTGGGCAGTGAGAGAGGATGAACGTCACGTAGTTCGGTGGGATTGCCGCTCGGGCTTCGCTTTGGTTCCAGCTGCGCTTGTCCATATGTTCGGGTGGGATGGCCTTCCCACGGAGGAGTTGCTCGATCGTGGCGGTCTGGAACTGGATGATGTCTGGGGGAAGAGGTGCTCGGTAGTCCTCGGTGCCGTGGCGTCGGAACTCGTCGTAGAAGCTGACCTCAAAGTGGCGCTCGAAGTTTATTGGGAGTCCAAATGCAGCACCGTTCACTTTGACGATGCGGTCATCACGAAGGTCCGAACACCCGGGGACGTTTTCGATGACGTAGTTGCGCCCAAGACGGTTACAAACCTCATGGAGGTTGAGATCAGGAATAGATGGGAGAGGGTGGTCTTCTGGAAGATTCTCATAGTGCTGGTGGCTGCCCTTGGCGTATGGCTGGCAAGGTGGTGAAGCCCATACGAGGTCCACCTTCTCGTCAATGGGGAGATCGTCTAGCGTGAGGTTGGCGACGTCGTGCTGGAGGAACCGACCGGGGTAGTCCTCTGAGAAATCTTCCTTGTCGACGCCGATAAAGTCGCCAGTGAGTTGGTGGGGCTGAGGCCACCGCTTAAAGAACGTGTGGAGGGCAAGTCCGACAGCGCCACGACCTGAGAAGAGGTCAAGAACGCGTACTCGATCTCGAGGGTGGCCTGTCATATCGCCCCGAGGTCGGACGGTGTCATCCCCTGCGAGTTCGTCAAGGGAATACACGCGTTCTCCTGCTGTCAGGTCGGGGGTGGGCATCTTGTTGTAGCGAATATCCGCGAGTAAGCATTTATCTCTACCTGATCCGTGGATTCAGTCGGTGGGCCACTCGTTTTCGTTGAAGAGGTTGCCTATTCGATGGCGATCAAGCCCCTGCTTGACCCATTCACCGGCCTCTAGAGTGTGTTTTGCGACGAATACGTGTTGAACGTCTTCAGGAGCTTCGGCATGGCGATCTGCGTACACCTCGTAATAGTGATTAGCGGACTGTTCTGCGGCAACAGGCTCTCCGTAAAGGTCGACTTCGCTTCTCGGAGGTTCACGGTCGTCGTATCTCGAGTCTGTGGGGTCAGACATCAGTCTTGAGACCCGCGATCAGGGTGTTTGGCAGTTATTGAGCGAATGCTGTCGAGGTCGATCCACCGTCGGGTGTCCTCATCGTACTGTAGATAGACCATCTCCAGATCCGGCTTGATTTTGAAGTGCTGTGGGTAGTAGACCGCGTGATCAGCGTCTGCGTACTCACGATCGTCGATTCCGTCAATCGGCTCTGGGAGGTCGGTTCCTTCGATTGTGACTCTTGGATACGTCATCAGCCATCTACGGCGACAAACAGGGACCTGACGGGTGGTGATCGGGAGAGTATTCGAGGCTGCTGGGCGGTTAGTCCAGAACTTCTAACGCGCTAACAACCCCGACGGGCACGAGCTCCTGATCGGCACGGGCACCCGCAAGGAGGAATTCGAGGTCGCTGTAGGAATCCTTCCCGGTCTGGGACATCATGAGGCGGCCGACATCGGACTCGAGGCCGTATTTCTCGACAAGGTCGTGTCCAAACTCTACAGTATAGTCGATGCTCCCATGAGAGAAGGTAGACTCGTACTCTTCTGCACTGGAGATGCCGACGCACTCCACCTTGAACCGGCGACGGTCCTCAAGAACGAAAGAGAGAATAGGGAAGTTTCGGCTCTGGCCGTGTTCTAACAGCGTTGTGAACATCGACTCTTTGGTTCGGTTCATATCAATACGATTTGATTCCAAGAGGAATATTGTTGCGGGACATGGTCAAACGGTTCAGAGTGTTGCCTGCCGAGCGTCGTCCGCGTCTGACTCTTCAGAGACTTCCGGGGGTTCGACCTGTTTGACCGTCGGCCCGGCCGTCGTCGGGTCGATGAGCCACGTTCGATGGAAGTCCATTGAAAGAGAGTCACCGTGGTGGATTCTGCCCGGAACGCCAGCGATAGCGAGATTGATTACCGCCATCCGAGCACAAGTGCGGTCCTTATCAACACCGGTAGCAATGACGGGAGTTTCGGGGTCCTCTTCGTGGAGGCGTTTGGCCTCCGCAATAAGCAATCGTCCGCTACCGCAGGCAGGGTCAGAGATGGTTACCGGGTCGCCGCTTTGGTCGTGGTCCTTGCCTGCGGTGATGAGCTCGGCTTTGAGTTGACACAGATTCCATGGGGTGAAGTACTGGCCGAGCCTATCCGATCGTGTTCCGATTTCCTCGTAGACGTCTCCAATCACCGGGCGGTCAGCGGTGATTGTTGTCGCAGAGAGTTCGCCGAAAGCCTTACTGAACGACTCGGCAACTTCTCTTCGAGTGTTCGGATCCTCCTCAAGAGAGGCGTAGTCGTCTAGTTGGTGGTTGTAGATGTCGTCGTCGCCAGCGAGAGCTGCAACCATGAGGGTAGTCCAGTCACGGAAGACGCGAGAGAGACGGTGTCCCGTCTCAAGTCGGACATCATCCAACCAATCAACCGTATTCTGGATGCCCTCTTTAACATCGGTATCTTGCTGAGACATGCTCACTCATTTCTCAAAAACAAATTCGGGCCATCCTGCTGGCCACGCCCCACAGGTTAACTGTCAGGGAAGGGTTCGTGAGCAGCACCCATTCCGGAGTCAGATGGAGAGGAGTTCTCACCGGACTCGGATGGGTCGGAGTCGATGGAGGAGGAGGTCTCGTCTTGGGACTCGCGGCTGATCGTTCCGACTTCATCGATCTCGCCGGTAGCCTCGAGTGCTTCGAGAACGATGCGTTGGTAAGTTTCGAGCGACGAGTCGTACTCGTCGACAGCCATCTTGCTGTACTTGTAGGCGGCAATTGCTTCGCCTTCAGCGAGGTCGTCAGCAGTATCGAGGAACGAAGCGTGTTTTTCGAGCCTCTCTGCGGTCCGCTTGGCCGTCAGGTTGGTCCATTTCTGCCGGGCCTGCTGATCAATTTCTGTGATCTGCTCGGGGCGAATGGAGACGCTTACAGAGCCATCGTCGCGCTCGTACGTCCGTGGTTTCCCGACGACAGCGATCCGGGTTGGTGTCTCTGTATCTTGGAGCTTGGCTGCCGCCTCTGGCTGATACTGACCGGCGTAGACGAAGAATGTGCCAGTTGAGTCGCTCACACGGCCACGCCAGTACTCGCTGTCGTCGCCCACGTCTTCTTTCTCCGTTAGAGTGCCAGTGATGAAGACGCGGTTTGCTTTTGCTCCTGTTGGTAGAAGCAGGTAGACAGGGGCCTGTTCGTCGTCGGATTCGGTAAAGGAGAACGATGCGTCGTTGAACTCCTGCGCGAACACTCGCGTCGCGACCTCTCGGTCAACGGTTGTTTGGGCACTCATTTAGATCGACCTCACTTTGTCTGCGACTGCGGTTGTATCAACTTCATGACTGGGGCCGTACTCGTCTACCAGAAGGTACTCGTTGTACCGTGGTCCCTCAATGTGGAGGTTCCTTCCGTGGACGAGTTCAAAGATTTCGTCCATAACAGCCCCAGTATCCATCTTTTCTTCCGCGATGGCGGTTGCTTCTTCGAGTGAGATGCCGGTGAGTTGTTCGGTCATCTCTTCGTTGAAGATGGCCTCCGTAGTTTCGAGACCGTTGTCGAAGACTGCCTTGATGCGAAGGTCGAATATGGGGTCGTCGACGGTGCCGTGTTCAGAACACCGGCCGCTGTCGATAACTCGTGTACAGTCGTCATGGGAACAACGCTTGATCAAGCCAGACGCAGACTGGATGTCAATCAGGACTCCGTCGAATTCTTCTGTATCATCTCCCACTTCGACGGATTCCTCGAGATGCGTGATCTCTGTCGTTCTGTTGAGTTTTATCGACACGTTCCCGTCGTACTCATCGGTGACGACATTTTCTAGAAGGTAACTCTCACCCTCTTCTAGCTCAGGGAGATCGGAGGTCTCGAAAGAGACGAACTTGTTTTCACCGGATTCGTCGCCCACGAGTCCGACTTGTGCGATGCTGTCGGAGTTGGGTGTCCAGAGATCGGTGACGGTCACTCGGATGTCCACCCACTGTCCGTCTTCGTCAGGTTCGTTTACGAGGACCTCATCATTACTGGAGAGTGCGTCTTCCGACTCAAGGCCGGCGTCTTCGATGTAGTTCGAACGCAAGGAACGAACCGCTTCTTCGACGGGGAGGGTATACTCGTCGACGAGTTCGCTAAGCTGTTCATCGACTTCTTCGACGTCGAGTTCTAGATGGTCTGAAAACTCCTCTACGAGTTCTTCAGCATGTTGTCTTGTCGCTGTCATGACTGGTTGCCTCCGGTTATCGGTCGGCTGGAGACACTGGGTCATATCTGCCCATATCGTATAAATACCGGGTGTGGAGTGGGTTGTAAGGGGCCTGATCGTCGCGAGTCGGTATCGTCGGGCGGGGGTTAGAGTTTTGTAGCACCCATCGGTCGTTTCGAGAGGCGTTTGCCTGCTTGAGAACCGGATTCGATATCTGCGACCCATTCAGTGACTGCTTGGACGTGGGCTGCGACGTCGGGGCTACTGCGGTTTGTCACTTCCATCCGCATTACCGCAGGCCGGGGTGCTGCGAATGTGGGGTGTTGTTCAGCGATGGAGTCGTAGTTTCGCTTGTCACTTTGGAAGATAGTCACGAGATCGACGGCGATCTCGAAATGCTTTCGCTGAGCAAGGTCACTGAGGTCAAGTTCAGATAGAGAGACGCTGGCAGCAGGATCTGGAGAGCTTACAGTTTGTTCTGTGGTGGTGTTCGTCGACTGCGTGGAGTCGCCTGTGTCTGATGAAGAGGGCGAACTGGAGTCAGTGAGAAGCACATCAGGGGACTCTCTGAGTCGGCCCATGACAGCTTGCTCTAGTTCAGAAACAAGCTCACTCCGGTTGTCGACATTTATCTGGGAAACAGTTGTATGGAGATCCTCAACCGAATTGAAAGGCCAATTGTCGTGAGACGAGCGGGCTTCAGCAAATTGTGCTTCGGCAGATGGCTGATCAGGATTGTCTACTGTGTCGCTACTCGCGTAAGTCGAATCGATATCGACGGCCGTAGCTGCGATACTCCGGGAAATGTTGTACGCTTGTAGTGGATTGAGAGTTTCTGCGTCAGAGCTATCTGGCATTTTCGTACCAGAGATATATGAGAGAGTGACCTAAACTTTCTGGGCAACTACTCGGAGATTCTGCTTTCCTCACCGGGGCCGTGGATCAGAATCTTCTCGTCAGGGGTGGTTAGTACGGTATCGGCAGGAGTGGCTTCATCGGCGGCGTAGTCTTCCTCAGCGATGTCTCCATCAGCTGTGGAACGAGAAGTAGCCTCTTCACTCATCGTCTTGGGAGGGTGCCGGCAGGTGGGTGGCAGACGGGATGTCGGGCTCGTCGCTCACTCCGTTCGCGCCAGCCTGAGGTCCCGGGCTGTGGTTCGCAGATTGCTTTCGGCGGTAATTAAGCGGAGTGTACAGCTCGAACGTAGTAGCGCCACGAACCTCGAGGCCGTCAGAGAAGATAGTACTGGCGTCAAGCCTGTACACAGCTTCACTATCGGCTAACGATCCGTCGTCGTCTCTGTCAGGATCGATTGCTTTCGGAACGGTGATCGTCTTCCCCGTAGAAGAGGTGCGGCCTTCTACGATGCTCGGGTTGTGCATAACACCAGAGATCCCCCGGATAACCAGAACACGCTCATCGGAGGGGAGGTCGTCGAGGTCGACCGGCTGTGCTGGGGAATCTGAGAGATTGTCAGGTTCTTCTGCTTGCTTTTGCGAGCCAGAGCTCATGGTTCAGCCATTCATCCAAAATAAAGGCTGCCTGAAGGATTAAGCCTCGCGAGGGGGTGGAAGCCGCGCCGTGGGAGCAGGAAGTCCTGAGGCTTGACTCCGAGGAGACTTACTGAGGAGTATACCGGCTGGGGGTCGGAGTGATCTGTTTGCCCGGCTCAGACATGAGTTTCTGAAGGGTATCTGTGCGTGTGGAGATGCGAATGTGGACTGGGCGATTGTCGTAACCGGCGACTGTTCGGGCGTCAGTGAGGAGTTCGGCGAGATTGCCCGGTGTCAGGAAGACGGCAAAGTTGACCTCGTCGAACACGATCCCATTGCGATAGAGTGTCGGATCGGCTTGCGGGGGAACTGTGGGTGAGTAGTCGGCCTCAGTGATGTACTTCCGGACATCATGCGGCATCTCATGAGGCATCGGTTGCTCGATGACCTCTCGCCCTCGGATGTGCTCGTCAAGCATCGACTGGAGTTCCTCTCGTGAGGCGTCATCAGAGACAAACTCTGGGACAGCTGTGACCTGATCAAGTGGGGGGTGTCGGACACTGAAGACTGTCGGAAGGCCGTCTCCGTACTTCAAGTACCGAGAGCCGTTCAGAAAGAGGTTCAGTAGGAAAGAAGGCGGAGCTGTGAACAGTGCCGGCCGGGTGTCGCTGTCGTGGTATTCTCGAACCCACTCAAGGAAGTCTTCATCATCACTGTGGGGAGGCTGATCGGGGAAGTTCCGCTGGAGAGTCAATTCAGCGAGAGATTGCCGTGCCTCGATTGCGTCCATAGAGACTGTTGAAGCACATCACTCAAAAAACACCACCCTGAAAAGCTCGTAGCCACGCTGCGTGGCTGGTCCACCTCACCGTGTTCCGGTGGCAAGTCGGTATCTACTGAGTCTCCCGAGCAGTTTTTGTCGGGGAGCTACGACTCAAAGCCGTGATACTCAGCGACATTCAGATCCTCCAGAGATTAGAGGAAGGTGAACTTCAGATTGAGCCAATAGAAGACTTGTCGATGCAGGTCCAGCCTGCGAGTGTAGACCTACGCCTTGGTGATAGATTCCTTGTGTTTGATCGCACGAACATTTCGTGTATTCACCCGGGCGATGAGACAGAAATCAATGAGTACGTGTCTGAAGTGACCGTGCCGGAAGGCGGAGAGTTTGTGCTGCATCCCGGAGATTTCGCACTCGCAACGACCGAAGAGACAGTGACTATTCCAGACGATATCGTGGGCCATGTTGAGGGCCGGTCATCATTAGGGCGCTTGGCGATAATCGTCCACGCGACGGCAGGCTTGGCCGATCCGGGGTATTCGGGGGAAATTACGCTTGAGCTTTCTAATTTGGGAGCAGCGCCTGTGGCTTTGACACCGGGGATGAGGATCTCCCAGATGACGTTTACCGAAATGAAATCTGCGGCCGATCGTCCTTATGGGGAAGATCGGGGGTCGAAATACCAAAACCAAACGGGGCCAGCAGCGTCCAAGATAGGCGAAGATCCAGAGTACAAGTAGCGACGGTACCGTCGTGGCGGCAAAGCTTGACGCGCTGGAGCAGATTGAGCGTTAGCGCTCCCGCTGTTCATTGCGCGCTCTCTGCCACCAGCGATAGGGCTGAATGCGGAGGGCGCGCTCCGACAACGGTCACGCAAATTGCGTGTATAGAAATTCTACGCACTGAACGGTGCGTCTACTATATCTAGGGCGGTTGAGTCGCCTACTGGCGAAACCGCGCTAAGCCTCTGAGTGGGAGGGGTGCTACTTGTACGCTGACAGATGTAGCTGAGTGATTCAGGTCAAAAGTCATTGTAGAATCTGTTCAAAGGCACAGATGGGTTCGAGAGATTGGGATCGAATAGGATTCTAACAATCTACAGATGGCTTCCAACTTGGAACACCTAGTTGGTTTCAACCAGACAGCTCAGGTGATTTTGGTTTGCGACTAGTGTTGGTTCTGGCCTAGTGCCTCGTTGATTCTGGCATACTGAGTTCAAATGGTTTCTGACCAGTGACCGCCTGTAGATTCTGGTTGGAGGAATTGAGATGGGGATTTCGACCAAAATGGTCACTTGCGTCTTTTTTGTCAGTTGCCAATAGAGGCTTTCAGGAATAGGTTGGTGGTGAGTTACGGAGTGTGTTCAACGGCCGACGTAGTGCTTTCTTGATTAGCGATCTTCCATGATGTGGACTGTGACGTAGTAGACGGTGGTGCCGTTGACTTCCTCTGTGTCGGTTATCCCTACAGATCGTGGACTACGAAGCCGGTCGTCTTGTTCACAGACGTGTTTAGCGGCTAGTTCCTCGATGTACTCTTCTTTAGTCTGAATTTTCGGATCGAAGTTTTCAGATTCCTCTTCATCGAGACTAACACTAACTTCCATCGTAGCCGTTACGGCCTCGGTTCGGATCGTCGCTGTCATGACTGTTGTATGATTATCGAGTTGGTTGTTTCTTACTAATGAGCGGAGAACAGCGAGTCCCGCGTTTCAGATTCCCATTCTTGTTCTAAGTTGTCTAACATCGTAGAGAGTTCATCTGCCCGTGCCTTTTTCTGCTCTAATTCGGCTCGGGCACCCTCAAGTTCATCTTTGAGCTGATCGACTGGGAGATGTTCATAGTCTTCGTGGGGGTCCGGTGTTGGGCCTCCGTACTTCCTACTGAAACCGAATTTAGAGCGGACAGTGGCTTCGATCTGCCGGATTTTGGCAGAGAGTCCGCTGTCAGAGCCACATTGCGTCTTGATTTTTCGGTGTTCATCTAACAGTTCAACGTATTCGGGCGAGGGATTGTGTTCCGGGATGTCGTGTAACTTTTCGATGAGCGGTGAAATTTCGACACCGGCGTCCGAAAGCGCGTCTATTGCTTGATCGGCCACGAAGATCTGGATGTTATTAGCCGAGATCGGCCGCGCATTCTCGTGGTGAGGGGTAGCCATGAGGTCGAGGTACCAAGAGATGATGGACTCAACTACTGTGTCTTCATTCGGACTGCTAAAGCTCGTTCCGGCGCAGGTTCGAGCCTTACTAAAACTAGTGTCGTGACGGATCTTGGCAGTTGCGTCCAGCCACTTGGCGTCAGTCGTCAAGTCAGTGTAGCGGTGGAGAGAGAGATGGTAGAAGGCGTATGGTTCATCTTCTGCTTCTCGCCGTTCACGCCAGTTGTCGAGCTCTTGGGCTTTACACTGAGTGACTTGATTAGGACTGTACTCACTACCGACAGAAGGCTTCTCAAACTCCATCTCGGAACCCACTTTGTCTTTTGAGCCCACATGGTTTGGTCGGGTCGAGGCGCTTACATCTGTATCGTCGGGTTGAGACGACTTGGTCTCAGGGTTGGTGAGAGTCACTTGAGCAGCAGTGGCTTGTCCGTCGTGGTCGCCGTGAGAATTACTGAGGGGGTTCATATTTTGTGATTAAGTAGCGTCTTCCACACGAAACAGGGGGGTTCGGGGAAACGGATCTTCTGGGCAGAAGCGACTAGATACTTGGCTTGGGCACTAGTGGGTGCCGGCAGAGACAGTCAGGCCGACTGCGGTGAAGTTGTCCTGCTCACCATCGGCGTACTCGACGTTGATCGTATTCTTATCGCCCCATTCTGTCTCGAACGAGATGACATTAGTGACGGTCTTGGTCGTTCCTTCGGTTGGGTAGTGGAGGACGATTTCGAAGGGGAGAGCCACAGGTTCACCAGTTGGGGTGTGATGAGACTGCATGTAGTCAATCGCGAATCCAAAAGCGTCTTCGAGGCCATCGAAGAAGTGTGTGTGAGCTTCTTCAGAGTCGTGAGGGTGCTGTACTGCGTGAGACTTGTCTGTCATCGATTCCATTTCGGTCCCATCTACTGAGTAAACGAGGACTTCTGCTAAGGGGTCGTTGTCGTGTTCCCAGCCGTAATGGACGTTGGTATAGCCGTTTCCAGATAGTTGTTCAGATGGCTTTTCGGTCCATTGCTGGAGGAAGCCATCTGACTCGTTTGAAATCGAGGTCCAAATGAACTGTTCGAGAGATCGGAGTGCGACTGCCTCGAGGATGGAATGCTCTCGCGAAGAGTTGCGCTGGTTGCGGTATGCGTCGAATTCTTCGGCGCAGAGAGAATCGAGCTCTCTGAGATCGGTGAGAACCGAAAGTGCGTCATGGGGCTCACTGTCCATCGAAACGAGATTTTCGTTCCGGTGAGCAATCTCGTGAGCGACAGCTGCGAGCGAGTCGCCGTTCGCATTGCGATACTCGAACGATTCGTGGAGGACTGACTGAAGATAGGGCGGTATCATCGGATAAGTCACCCATTGACCAGAACAAATAGAGCGGTCTAACTTAGTGGGCTGGCTTGGGTATCGGCCGCCCCGTACGAAATGTTAGAGAATGGAACGCTGCCAAGAGAAGACGTTGTCGAGCGATTGACTGAGATCGCGTCGGGCTGGCTGTCGAATTGCCGAACAGAGAGTGTGTAGTACTGTATTTCAGCTTCACGACTGGGGCGCTGGCTGTATGGGCTGTTATTGGAGTTTAGACGGAGGGAGGCGCCGAGAACTTTCTCGTTTTGGAGCTTGTCGTGAAGCCAATCACCATACCGGTGTTCGTAGTCTGCGTCTGAGAGGTCAATGGTTGCGACGCCGTGCGCGAACGGAAGATCGATCTCGCCGGTTAGTGGGGACAAGTCGTCGAGGGTGAAGAGCTTTGGAACTTTCTTCAGAGAAGTTGACTTGATCTTGTAGCGCGTGTCTTCAGTGGATTCGAAGACGTGAGAAGAACCTACTTGATGAGAGTGCTCTGTAAGCTCGACGTCGAGAAGTTTAGAGATGTGAGGTAGAAGACGGCGAAGGCCATCACCGACGTGTTCGTTGTCATCTGGAAGCGAGATGTCGTTGACACTCTGCATGTTTGGTTCGTACGACTTGCTTTCCAGAGCGGACTCAGACAGTGGGGAAGTCGCGTTTTGGATTAAGTATGCGTGCTGGGAGCCGTCGCGAGCTTCGACGAGCGAGTAGTGAGCCGAGAGGGGGGTGACTCGGGTGTGGGAAGGCGTGATGTGGCCACTTCCTTGAGTGAGTCGATACGCAGCTTGGAGGATGTCGTCGTTGACGACGGCATAGCCACCGTAGGCGATGCTTTGAGCGACGATGACCGGAGTAAATGAGTGAGAGAGATCGTCTTCGAATTCGGCGTATGTCGTAGGGAGATCCGGGCGAGAGACGCGAAGTGGGTCGAACGGAGAGTTGGTTCGTGCCTTAGTGACTTCTGTGGGGTTGGGGAGGAAACTGATACGGTCGAATCGGACTGAGTAGTCACTCGTGGGGTGGACGTGGGTAGCCCCGTTGTTGGTGATTGGCGTTAGAACCGTGTACCCGTCTCGGTTAGTTGCGCGTGCCTTCCAGCTACACCAGTCGGGGAGTCCTTCGTTGGGAACGGTATCGCCGGGGTCGTATTGCGGGTTGGTTGTGGCAGACGATTCTGACTGGCTGCTGGATTCAGTATGCTCCGAGGATGACTCGGGAGACCCATTGGGCTGGTCTCTGAAGAAATCGCTGAGCGTGCTTGCGTGCTCGTCTGAGGACATGGGAGAGAACGGTTCGTCTATCTGACCGAGAAAAGGTCGGAGGGTGTATTCAGAGACCGTCCAGAGTCAGACTCCTTGAGGCTTGGGAGTTGTAGGTGGGAAGGCTGTGTTCCTGTTCTCTGCCATATGTTCGCGGAGGGCTTCGTCTCCGGGAGTTATTCGGAGTCTAGCTCTTGTTGTTTGGCGTCGATTTCGGCTGCGAGGAGGTCAACAGCAGCCTGCCGGTAGCCGTTGGGGAGTTCGGTTGGGGAGTCGGCGTCGTGGATGGTGTGTCGGAGTACGTCTGTTGGGGAGATTCGTTCGTCAGCATAGACGCCAGCGTTGTGGCTCAGCGTTGCCTCGCCGTCGCTGATGACGGTGATACTCGTGATTACACATTCTGCAACAGAACGCGGACTTGAGCCGTCTCGATTGGCGTTGTTGCGTGCGACCTCGGCGACGAATGTATCGAACTCTTCGTCTGAAGTGATTTCGTTCATTGGAGTGGGTACTCAGTCGCGTTTCTCGACGGCGTCGATGGTGTAGAACTCCCGGTAAGTGTCGCCATCCTTCTCGACATCGGCGTAGTAGGTCCGGTTGTCTGCCCAGCCGGTATTGATGATCTCTCCTGCGACCGGGTCCGGGTTGAGTTCTCCAGTGTGGGGATCAGAGTCCACGTCGGCGAGGTCGATCTCATCGGCGATCTCGGCCTTGATGGCGTTGAGGAGTATCTTGATGTGGCGCTCGATGTCGGCGTCGACGACTTCAGCTACGTATTCGTAGTGAAGGGTGAGGTCGAGGCCGGGCATTCCTCGTCCGTAGTCGCCGTGGATGGCGGTGGTGGACTCCGAATGGTGGATAAGATCGTAAACCAGTTCGTCTGTTTCGACGCGAGTTGTGGTGTCTGAGGACATTGTAGTGAGTGTGGTGCGTGAGGTAACTGGTACTCAAGAAGTCAACCATCGACTCAGAAAAACGGGAAGTGCGTCAAGCAGCAAAGGTGAAGGTGTCTTTGTCGCTCGTTAGATGGTTAGCAGCCATGTGTGCGAGCTGGGGATTCTCGGAGGGGGCGATTGTCTCTGTTTCGATACCACCGTGTTCGGTGAGGGTGAGCCGGAAGAGGTAGGCTTTGCTGGGTGAAGTCAATGTGGCGCGGAAAGTGGGAGGGTAGTCAGAGGGGGTGAAGACTCGGGTCTGATGTAGGCGGCTGGTGTCAGAGTCAGTGATGAGGGCGTGTTACGAGAAGTCGTTAAGGATGTTCTCGAGGTCGTCGAGAGCGTAGCTGGCAGCCTCGGGGTTGTCGCCACGGTTCTCGCGGATGGTTTCGACGCAACTGACGATCGCATCGAAGCCGTCTTGTGGAATTGTCACGGAGTCAGGCTGAACATCAAGAGAGAGGACGACCGGGTGGACATTAGGGGGCGTTTCATGCCCGTGGAGTGCAGCCTCGTTTTCGTGTGCGGACATGGCAATCTTTTGTAGGGTGGTGTCAGTGTAGCCTAGACGGCTGAGAACCACGTTGTAGAACTCATAGCTGTTTTCAACGATGAGCCGCTGCGGCGTAAGAGAGAGGATGCGGATGTGGCCCTCATTCGCGACCTCGACGGTGTCGTTGAGTTCTTCTGAGAGGATTTCAGTTTGAAATTCCGAAAGCATCTCATCGACAGTATTCATCAGTTCGGTCGGGACTTCATCAGGAGTAGCGTAAGAAACGATGTCGTCCCTGTTGGAACTGATCGCGTCAGCAATCGATTCTGTCGAGATGATATGGGATGTGGTCATATTGGTTACTCCGACTTGGAAGTGGGGAGGGGGAGGTCCAGCTCATCTTCGTGGAAGCCGAAGAGGATCATTTCGGAGCCGTCGTCGGGGTTGGTCCCAGCGAGGGCGTAGTCGAATTCAGATCCTCCGACTTCCTCATGAATAGCGACACTCTCACTAACACTAACAGAGTCGTCTGAAAGCTCGTATTCGACTGACGCAGAGACGGTATCAGGCATAGTTCGCCCATTACCCGAGAAAAATGTGGTGACCAGCCTCTTTCCCGTGTGGCTGGCAGGGATTTCGCTATAAGATAGACGGGGACTCGTTGATGACGTAACCTGCGAACGTATTATCGCTGAAGGAGGAGCCAAAGCGGGTACTGCTATCGCTTCGGGCAAGTACAAACGGGACCGCACCAGAGAAGTCGATCGCAAGGACTGGAGTCTCTTGGCCGTCTATTGAGACGGTGAGCAGTTCAGAAAAATCAAAACGACCGTATGACTTCGGGGTGATACCGAATTCTGTGAGTTCGGAAGCCGTCGGATCAATAGCGGCTGGAGCGACGTCTTCATCTGTACTAGTAGGCAGTTTGATGGTCGTCATGGTATCGTCTTCAAGCGGATGTGCGGACTGATAGATGCGGAGAAAGTGACCGTTAAGATGGATGGCCACATTCGCGACCGACTGAGAATCTAAGCTGACGAGGTACTGACTGCCGTCTTCGGGAGTGATGCCAATACGCGATGAGCTGGACAGGGTATGTTGTTGGTGAGACATGGCTAGCCTGAGAGTGTGGCCACACCGTTCACTTTGTTCTCTGGAGAGAGACAATCACCCTCTGGTGCTGGTGCGTCACGAAGCATATCTTCGACAGTAGGGATCGAGTCTGCGGGGATGCCAAGGAAGTGGAAGCCGATAAAGAGTGTAGCGATGGCGGGTTTGTTATCCTCGTCAAACAGCACTTTTGCTCTGATGGTGAGCCGCTCGTCGGTGAAATTCTTCCGTATCTGGCTAGTATCGTTTCGCCACCGCTGATAAGCACTACAGATCGGGCGAAGTAACTCTTGTAGGTCGGTTGGGAGTGTGGTGTCTGCCGGGTCGATCATAAGAGAGAGACCACCACTAGGGTGGGCTAACGGTCCTCCACATCGTTGTGCTACCGACTGAACAAAGTCAGGGTAGTGATCTCGGTCCAGATTGCTGATCGAAAAAGCCGGTGGAAGCGGGGTGTTGTCGTGGAGGAGTTTTCTTACGGACTTGACGACGCTGTCTGACCCATCGTGAGTGATCTGAAAGCCAGTACTAGTGTAGTGGGAGCTAACGTACGAGTGAGACACAGTTAGGCGGTGAGGATGTCGTTGAAAGTCACTTGGACGCTCTCCGCTGGGACGTACGTGTATTCGAGCAGTATCTGCTGGAGGAACTGCGAGTTGGTGAACGTTTGGTATCGAGGGCCAGAGTCAGTATGCATCGTATAGTACGTCTTGGTGTCGACTCGGAGAGAACCATGCTCGTTCTCGTACGGCTCGGAGAGAACTTCTTTGGCTTCGGTAACGGGGTCAGTGGGGTGGTAAATGAGAACTCCCGGCTTGAGCTGGCTCTTGTCTAAGGTTGGGAACGGGGTGAGTGAAACACGGAATCGCGAGCAGTTGTCTTGAAGCAGATAGTCGGAGTCAAGGCCGCTAACGGCTGGGAGGTCGCGGATGTGGCTATGTAACTTTGGTATCGATTTAAATTCCGACCTCTGTGCGGGTAAGCCGTTCTCTACTGATTGGTGCGCAGATTGAGACATGGTTCACCCTTTTTAAGGAATAAATCGGGAGGGTGTTGATGTTGGCGACGCTAGTCAGAAGATGCGGGATCGCTGATCGGAGAGAGGCCTTGAGAGAGGTCTGTGTACGAAATCTCGTCTGGCGTTGCAACGTACCGGGCAGCACCAACAGGGTGGCGACATTTGGTGTGGCTTACGCTCCGGATGTCGAGACGCTCGTCTGGTGCGATATGTTCAGCAATTTTAGAAAGAAACTTTTCGGTCACCGGACCTGTATCACGGTCAGGGCCTCCAGTTTCGGAGATTGGAAAGACTCGAAAGGTGTCTTCTCCGAAGATCGCGAGTGTGGGCCCGTCACCGTTTTGGCTATCTCTGATTCGAGTGTTCAGGTGGCCGAAGTGGTGCTCTTCGAGAATCGACTCGACTGCGCTTTTGTCAGTGATCGGCGCCTCGTTTGAGGAAGTGACTGCTTGCTGAGTTGCCATGTGTGTGGTGTTGAGGTATTGTGTGCGGGTGTTACGCCGGCAGGGAGCTGTCTAGTTTCACTCGGTAGTCGGTGTCTTCGCGGTCGAAAAATAGGACTTCGCCGACAGTCGATGTTTCTTCGCTTCCGGGTTCGACCAAGATCGCTTCGTACTTCCGGTCGGACGACCCGAGAACGTCCCACTTGCTACCGTTGGGGCTGATGATCTTTGCGGCACTGTCGTACAGTACGTAGGTCCCTTCTTGGGGATTGAGGGCGGTTTCATCGTCGGTGACCGCGTCTCGGATTGTCTGCGTAACGCGCTCTGAATCTGTCCCTTCTACGCGGATAATGTCGGGGCTACAGAGATCGTAGTCTGCCGGGTACGCTAGGACCTCGTCGACGTCGTCGATCTGCTCTAGTTCGGCCTTAATTTCGGAGATGGGCTTGCTCATTTGAGGTGGCTTGGTGGTCGTTGTGGTTCGATGAATGTTGCTTGGATCGCTTTGTGCGTCTTAGTCGGTCTGTGGTTGCGGGAGAGTCAGCAGCCATTCCTGCTGATAAACGCGGCGTGCGCTTCTCTGACGCCTTCTGTGTGCGCGCCTCTTCAGGGCACGTCGGCAGCGCGCTTCTTCGGCGCTCTGCTCCAGCGCCAGCCTGACGGCGCGCTTCGTCGGCGCTCGCTGCCGGCGCCGCTCTGCCGTGCGCCACAGCTGGGTGCGCTCAGGACGGTCACGGGGGAGGCGTGTAGAGAAACTTATCGGCGGCTACCAGCCAGCCGTCCCCTTCTGTTGGCCGTCCGCAGGACGTTGAGGATTCTCATCAACGTCGACGCGGTCTTTGTAAAAGGTCTTGGAGAGTCCAGTTAGAGGGGACTCGTCGATTCTATATTCAGTTATCTTGCTTTTGTCCAAAGTCCAGCGTTTTTCAGTTAGAGCAACATTTGATTCTCTCCAAAGTCCAGCGTTTTCCGATTAGAGTCAGACATAATCCCTTCCAAAGTCCAGCGTCTTCCGATCAGAGTCAGACATAATTCCTTCCAAAGTCCAGCGTCTTCTGATCAGAGTCCATCCCATCTTTCAGTCATCAGGAACGGTTTCCGGGTTGGGTCTGGTAAAAGCAGCTTTGGGTTGTGTCAATGGATGCGTTTTCTGATCATAGTATACGAGCTTTGAGGTAGCGTCTGCTAGTGGGATATTCGGTTAACGGCCGTATGTGGGTCTCTAATACAAAGGGCGAGAGTGGTTGGTGGAGAGAGCGGTCCGCGATCTGCCAAAAGGGGGGCGACAGACGGGCAGTCACAAACGAGCTGCCAGCAAAAAGGGGGCGTTAGTATATCGCGTTCTCGATGAACCACTCACCTTCCCACCGGGCGAGAAGGAACTGGGTCTCTTGGAACTTCTGCATGACACCAGTGTCAGCCGAGACAGTAGCGACGACAGTGGCCATGTCCCCATCAACTTCTTCGACATGGAGCTCTTCAATCTCGGCGTCTGTAGCCCTTTCTGCCATCTCCTGAACGTAGGACTCAGACACGCGCTGGGCCTGAATTCCAATTACAAGTTCCTCTGCTTCGTGGAAGTTGCCTTCGGTCAGTGCGGTGAGGTACTTCCTGACAACAGCGTCAGGAGAAGCCGGAGGATCGGGCTCGGGATCGGGGGCTTTCTCCGCTGAATCAGCCGGCTGTTCCGACGTGGACGCCTCATCAGTTGACGTACCTGCGGCTGACGAACAGCCAGCTAAAACGGTTGTAGAGACCACCGCTGCGGCGGCAAGGAGATTGCGGCGCGTACTTTTCTTTGAGTCACGATTCGAGTTGCCGGTGTTGGGTTGAGTCCACATCAGCACCCATTGTTGAGTGTGAAAAATGCTGGTGTTGTAGCAGTGCTGTCTCGCTGATGGGAATGAACCTAGTGGCTGTATTCAACTAGGATTGTTCAGAGTGTGTGTTTTCACACTCTTCGCAGAGATCGTCTTGGGAGTCTGGGTCAATCGGTTGGAGTCCGCACTCTGAGCATGGGGGCGCGATACCGGCGAGCTCTCCCGGTGTCGCATGTTTTGGGTCACCGACGTTGGGGGCCTCTTCTCGGTGGAGATGCTGCCACGTCACTGGTATTCCTCCACGTAGAAGCGATCCATTGGGAGTGGGCCGTTGTACTGGCTGTGGGCACCGCGATGGCTGTTGGACATGCTTCTGCGTAGTTGAGGCTTAGTCGAGGTGGGCGATACAGACGGCCTTCGCATAATTCTCTCCGACGTCGAATATTCGGATCTTCACATAATCGCCCTTGCTGAGCGTATTGTCGTCGTCGTCGATGAAAATGTAGATATTGTTGAGATTGGTGATTGCTTGGCGGCCGTTGTTCTCGGCAGCACTGTCTGTGACAACGGCTTCGTGGGTCTCGCCAATGGAAAAAGTGCTTCGAGCGTCCTTTGCTTTTGCCTGCTGGTGGGCGACTTCGTCTTCATCAGATTCGTACTTGCGAGAGGTAGAAGACATCACGAATCCACACCCACAAATGCGGGAAGCTACATACCTACTGACGGCGTTGGCGGGGACCGCGCCCGCCTACGGCAGGCACGGTGGACCGACCGCTCGCAGCGCGAGCGCAGCGCTCCGTCGCGCGATGAGGAACAATGGGTGACGCGACAGAAAGACGACGCGAAGATAGCGGAAGCGAAAGCCCGGTGGGTCGTGACCCGCCCGGAACGTGGAGGAGGGTGGGAGGAGGTGCCCAAGGGCGGTTGAGACATGGCATAAAAAAAGGACAGCTCCGGCCAGCCGTCCAACCGGAGCTGAGAGAAATAGATTAGAGAGACCGCGAAGTGAGGAGATAGCAGAGTTGGGGGAGATAGGACCGCAATATGCCGGGGTGGAATCGAACGCACCTGCTCCGCCTAGGCAAAAGGCGGCGTGTTGCCAGTTACACTACCGGCATGCTCGAGAGAGTAGAGAAGAGACTGGGAGAGTTAGGCGAAGGAGGAGGGAGCGTCAGAGGGGACAGAAGACGACAACACACAATGACAGGGGAACACGCTTAGGAGAGGGCGTGGGCGTCAGGCAGCCGCTTCAGGCACCTCTTCAGAGTCGCCAGCGGTCGCGCCCTCATCGTCGCGGTGGAACTCGTCGAGCGATTCGAGGACCTCAACCGCACCAGCTCGGAAGTCGGTGTCGGTGTAGTCCTCGTCGAACTTGTACTGCTCTTCGGCGCGCTCGACGAGGGCGTCGAGGCTGGCGCCGCCACCGTCGGCACGCTCGATGGTGGCCATGGCGTTCTTGAGGAGGATCTCGTCGCGACGATCGGCGTCGATGGTCTGGAACCACTCGGGGGAAAGCGAGACGTTGCGCTCCTCGATGGGTTCGTCCTCGGGGTAGAGGTCCATCTTGCCGCACACGGCCACGAACTGAGGCGCTTCGGCCTCACGGAGGAAGGCCTGTGCCTCTTCAGAGTAGCGACCAGCGTAGGCGTACACGGTTCCGGACTCGGCAGAGATGGTGGCCTTGAGGTAGGCGCCATCAGAGTCCTCGTTGCTCACGTCCTCGACGTTGGTGAGGGTTCCGGCAGTGAACACGCGGTTGGCACCTGCCCCGGTGGGAAGAAGCTGGTAGGACGGCGCTCGCTCGGCCTCCGAGGTCTTGAACTGGTCCTTGGCCTGATTGATCTCCTGAACAGTCGCACGGATAGCCGGCTCGCGGTTGTAGTTGTTCTGGCTCTGCTCGTCGTTGGACTGCTGGCTTGCGCTCATTGTTGAAGTAAGTCTTCCGGGTACTGCGTTTACGACACGAGGGCACCGGACAGCCACTCGTCCCGTTGATTGCCACGCGATTACGTCTCTCGCCGATGACGACTTCAGTTCGAATGTCGCCTCACCCCTCTGGGGTCAAAAATGCGGTCTGCGCTCGGCCCGCCAACCGCCACGTCTGTCTCACTCTGGAGTGACGCTACAAGCGCTCCTGATCAGGGAGCGTGTGGCGGCTGGCCGAACTGGGAATCAGGCGTTCGAGCGAGCCTTGACGAGGGCGGCGTCGATGTCATCAGCCGAGATGCCACTGCTGATGTCGAACGAGTCTGCGGAGATGGTAGAGGAGCCACCGTTTTCGTACTCGGGGCCAGTGACC
Organism: Halorubrum sp. ASP1; assembly: GCF_005435135.1. Taxonomy (NCBI): domain Archaea; kingdom Methanobacteriati; phylum Methanobacteriota; class Halobacteria; order Halobacteriales; family Haloferacaceae; genus Halorubrum; species Halorubrum sp. ASP1. Next base: position 136,212 of record NZ_SGUA01000007.1, read on the forward strand.
GTGACCTGCTCTGCGAGGAGTTCGTCTTCCATCTCCTGAGCGACGACACTCGTGTCGAGCGCGTCTTTAGCCATCTCCTCTGCGTCGGAGAGGGAGATGCCCGTGAGCTCTTCAGTAGCCTCCTTGTCGAACACGACCGTCGGGGTGTCGAGACCATCGTCGACGGTAGCCTTGATCCGCATGTCGAACTCACCATCGACCTCGCCGTGCTCCGAGCAGCGCCCGTTGTTCAGGACGCGCGTACAGTCCTCTTCGGGGCAGCGCTTGATGAGGCCAGACCCGGACTCGATGTTGACGACAGTCCCGGTGTGGGTCGTGCCACTCTCGGGGACCTCGATCTCCATGTCGGGGTGGTGCTCGACTTCGGTGGGCGTCGTGAGCTTGACCGAGGTGGAGTCCTCGTACTCGTCAGAGACCACGGTGTCGAGCGAGTAGCACTCACCCTCTTCGAGAGTCGGAATGCCATCGGTGCCGTCGAACCAGACGAACTTCCGAGTGTCCGTCTCATCACCGATGAGGCCCACCTGAGCCATCGCGTCACTGCGAGGCTCCCACAGATCGACGACCTTCACTTCGAGGTTGTACCAGTTTTCGTCGCCCTCGACGTTTTCGAGGTCGGTGACCTCGTCGTTGCCCCAGACGCCGAGGTCATCGCGAACCGAAGTGACCGCCTCTTCGAGGGGGACGCGGTACTCCTCGTGCATTTCGGCGAGCTTTCCTGCGATCTCTTCAACGCTGTACTCGTCGGTATCCTCTGCGATCGTGACTGCCTCGGACTGAATGTCACTCATTGTTGGACTAAATCTCCCGGACTGAACCTCATACACGACGTGAGTGGGCCGGGACACCACTCACACCGCTGGTTGGTCACCTATACTGCTCTCGCCGACGACGACTTCAGTTCGAACGTCGCCTCACCCCTTAGGAAGAAAAAATGCGGTCTGCGCGCCGGCTCAACAGTCGATCTGGAACGTCACGCAGCCAGAACGCTGTCGAGCTGGGACACTACCGCACTATCTCTTCTGTGTCAGGACATCGCACCTATTCGTAGCCCAAAAATGCGGTTCAGCGCTCGGCGTGACTGACCTTGCTGGGCTGGTTGCCGGCAGGCCTGAACCGTCATCTGGACCTGACTGTGGTGGATGAGGTACCCATCTTGGGTTACAAATGCGGTTGCGGTGACCCCTACTACTCAGCTCGGGGAAGGCCGCGTTCGGACTCTGGTTCAACGTGGTAGGTCGCATCAGCAGGAATGAGAATATCGGAGAAGTGGAAGGTGGGGAAATTGCTCTGGACGAGTGAAGCCATTTCGTCCGCGGTCGTCTTGGCAACAATCGTCGTACGCTGATTGAACAGGTGTAGCGTTGCGTCTCCCGGATTATCCGCAAGGTCGATATCGATCAGGATCAGGTCATCGCGGCCGTGGTAGAAGACATCTCCGGGAGCAATGACACCGAGGCCGTCAACAGAGATTTGAGGAGAGTCCTCAAACTCTGGGACGGGGCCGTCGGTCACTTCATCGCGAACGGCAGCTTCGTTTGGAATGTGTGGTCCGGGTGGATTCATGGGGTATCAGTAGTCGGTGTGCTGGGTACAGTTTGCGTCGCCACAGAACGGACACGTGGGGCGCGCACTGAGTTCATCGTTAGCGAACTGTCCGGGCCTCTCCGCTGCACGTTGAGCGTATTCAACCGCTTCGGCTTCAGCGGTGAGGCTCTCGAACGCAACAGCCTCTTCGCGCTGCTCGAACGGGTTTTCTTCATTCGGTGCATCTGCTATCGGGGTCGGATTTCGGTTCATAGTGCTTTCCGCCACGCCCCCTCGGACCGGGCTGTGCCCGGTTTGGAACGTAGCTCACCTATTCTAGTATATAAATGCGGAGACGTCGTACTGTGAAAGAGGTATGGCGAAAGCCCGGCGGGTCGTGACCCGCCCGGAACGTGGAGGAGGGTGGGAGGAGGTGCCCGAGGGCGGTTGAGATATGGCATAAAAAAAGGCCCGACGGCCGTGGGGGGAACGGCCGCCGGGCAAGAGAAAGATGATCGGGATGGGCTCTGGAGAAGCCGTCCGATCAGGCGAGTTGAGGGGGTGACGGAGTGGATGTGCTGGAGTGAGAAGCCGGAGAGAGGACACGAGATGAGCTGGCTAGGCTACCTCGTCACGTCGAAACTGCCGTGGGTGTCTGTGGACAGAACATGACACGGGAGTGCGAGAGGAAGATGACCTATCTGTCTTCGAGGTCAGTCTCCCTGCCGCACCCCTTTCGTGCCACCCAAACACCCCCGACAGGAGGTGTTTGAACCAGAGGTGGTTCTGCACGGGATATTCGCTTCGTGTGCCTACTTGATGGACCCGCACCCATCCCGGAACACAAACCGGAGAAGTCGCGGTGTGTGTCAAGAAGGTCAGTAGCCGGTCTATCGGAGCCGGGAACTACTGACGACTTGGCTCGGGCTTACGCCGAGTTCAGGTCCACGATGGCGGTTCCGTCGTCGGTGTGACCTGTGACGAAGGAGTTTGACTCTTCCTCACTGGCACCGTCTTCGGGAGCCGCCTCCTCGAGCGTCGCGGCATGGTCGTCGCACGTCTGCGCCTTTCCACCCATGTGCGCGACGACGGAAGCGCGCTTCGTCGGGTGAGTGAATTCACAACCCTCCACGGGGCACTCGTAGTCGTCATCGGCGTTGCGAAGGACGAGACGGGACTGCCACTCGGGGTGATTCGAGGGAGCCGCGTCGAGGTCGACAACCTCCACGCCGCCGTTCGTCGCACCCGTTGAGATGCCACCGTTGGCCAGCGCGACCGGCGAGGGCATGTCCTCGTCGAAGTACCGGTTCCGAAGCGAGCGCACTTTCGCCTTCATCCGCTTGCCCCACCCGTGAGTGTGCGTCACGGGAGAGTCGAAGTCCACGGGCTCGTCCTTCTCGGTATCCCACTCAACCACGCGAATCGCCGTGTTGTCCTCGTTGGGGTCGAGGGTGATACCGGAGAAGACGCGCACTTCGTGGTCATCAGGCGCGTGAGGGTGATGACCGACCACGCCGACGATCTCGTCGATACCGCCGAGGTCGTCAGGTGACGCGTGAATCGTCACGTCCGCACCGGGGTCGATCTCCTCGTCGCTGACACGGGGGAGGTCGGCCTCGAGATGGCCGAGGGTGAGAGCGAAGTCGTCAGGCGAGATGTCCACGGAGTTGTCGTCGAGAATCTCACTCGGCTCTTGGGTCGTGGAGTACCGCTCACCCACCGTGTCGCGACCGACGGTGTCCTCGGGGTACACGTCTTCGGCCCACTCCGGGATGGGGTGAGTCCACCCCATCGGGGGGCGCTGCTCGGCCAGCGGGACGGACATCCGCGTGTTCTTGTCTTCCTCGGGCGGGCCACGACGGAGTGACGCACCCGGACGGCGGTAGCGCTTGTTCGGAAGCCGCGTCACGTCGTCATCCTCGATCGTCCCACCCACGCCGGGCGCGACATCATCGGAGGCGATGCGCTGCTTGCCATCGTTCTGGCCGGTCAACTTGCCCCACGCGTCCCGGAACGTCATCATCGGGCCATCGCTTTCCACGAGGCGGTCGATGGTCGTGTCACCCGTCGCCGCGAGGGTGAGGTCGCCACGGAACTCACCGGGCTTGGGGTTCGAGATGAACAGCACGTCTCCCACGCTGGCCATCGTCTCGATCTGGGACTTCCGCCAGACAGTCAACTTCACCTCGCCGCCCATCTGACCGGGCTCGGCCACGTTGGGTGCGACGTCCTCGAGGTAGAGGATCTGCTGTTGACTGTCCGGGTGATTCGGGACGTACGCCTTCGTGACACGCGCCATCACCGTGCAGCCGGGCCACCCACCGTCGATCTGGGCGAACGACTGCGTTGCGTCTCCGTGCCAGAGTTCCTCCATCGCCGGCTCGAAGGCCCGAATCGGGTCACGCTCGTGGGCAAGCGCGCTCTCGTACGCCTCCCGGATGTGCGCGACTCTGGGCACGCCGAGAGCCGTGCTCTCCGCCGAGTGGGGAATCGAGCCATCGCGAGCGACGAACGCGCCGGAGTCCTCACTCGCCGGGTGGGGCTCACCCGCTTCGAGTTCATCGCTGTAGTCCGCGTAGTAGGTCTCCTCGGCCGACAGTCCCGACGCCTCGGCATTCCGGTCGAACAGCCGCATGACTCCCGTTTCGATCGAGTCAAGGAGATTCCGGGACATCAGGTACTTCTCTGCCTGCTCTCGCGCCCACTCGATATGGTCGTCCGGGATGGGGGCGACCGGGTCCGCCGCGACCTCGATGGTCGTCGTGTCCTTGTAGCCCTCGTAGGTCTTCTTGCCAGCCGGCACCTCGACCTCCTTCGTCTCGGGACTCCACGAACCCCACTTGGGGTAGAAGCCACCGAGCGGGCGGGGACGCATGAAGTCACGGTCGAACGGCCGGTGATCCGGAGCGCGCTGGGTAGCCTGCTTCGAAACGCGAGTCCGGTTGCCGCTATTGTTGAAGAACTCGAAGTTCGGCTGCATGCCGTTCGTGATGTTCGCTTCAGCGACCTCCTCGCGCGACTGCTGCGCTCTCCGCGCCGCGCACTCCATGGTGTACTCACGAACCTCCTCGACAGCGTCCATCATCGACATCGCCTCGACCTGTTCGTCGCCGGTCTCGCCGAGGATGCCCTCGACGTCCGTGAGAGTGTCTTCGTCGGCCTCATCCCACAGCGTCATCACGTTGGAATCCTCGTTGATGGACTCGCCGTCTTCGGGCTCGTAGTGTTCGTGGACCTCTTCGCGACCCGGAAGTTGGGCCCGGCGCTCCGCTTCAGCCTGCTTCTCGGCGGTCGCCGCTTCGAGCCGCGCGACGCCCGACCCCGACAGTTCGACACCGTCGCCTGCCAGTTCGCGCTCCATCAGCTGCCAGTCCGGGATGTGGTACGTCCATCCCGAGCCGACGGTCGCGCCCATCCCGTCAGGGGTGTTCGTGTAGTTGCCTTTCTTGATGGCGCGGACGCCCTGCTTGACCGGCTGTCCATCGGCGGTCTCACCGACCTTCATATCGGTGTTCGCACTGAGCGTGGACTGCGTCCGGGAGACGATGTTCTCGTAGCCGACCGGCGCCGGACCCCACGAGGGATGCCACGCCGTCGCGTTCATCGCCATCTCGAAGGTGTTCGGCATGGAGCCGAATTCGTAGGCGGCGTTTTCGTTCCGCTCGGGCGACGGGCTTTCCGTCTCCGGCGTCGTCTCTTCGCCCATCGCGACCGCGACTTCCGTCTGCTGGCCTGCCTGCTCTTCTTCACCGCCAACCGCGGTGACGCCCTCGTCTTCCGTCGTGAGGGACGTCGTGTACTTGGTAGTCTGCTCTTCCGTCTGCTGCTGGGTGTTTCCACTCATAGTTAACAACTCGGTCGGGTCACCCCCTCGGGGGAAACCCTCGTCTCCGGATGAGGGCAATAATGTTGCCCTACGACCATCCCGCCACACAATCCACGTTGCGGTGAGTCTTCTCCAGTGACTCACTGAGGGTGGCAGGGGACTCAGACAACCCCCGAAGGTCAGTCATTACGGCAAAATAAATGCGGTACGGTGGTGCTGTCTAGAAAATCTGCCTCGTGACAGTGAAGGGTGAGTGGTTGTTGTTGGTCGCTGTACTATCGTTGTGTTGCGGTAGGTGAGACTAGTGGGATAATCGGATGGTCGCTTAGTCTGAGCTCGAATCGAGTTGGTCGTAGGCGTCGTTGACGAGCTGAAGGGCCTCGTCACGGGCGAGGTCGTCGGAGACACGCTCAACTACCACCTTACGCAACTCTTTGCGAGTGGCCTGCTTCTGGGCGACGTGGTCCGCGTTCGCATGCTTGTGGACACTCGAGAGGAGAAATGCGATCGCAGAGACAACGATCTCGCGGTGAGCTTCTCGACAGTAGTAGACATCGGAGGAAGTCTCGCGGAGGCATAGTGCATCATGGATGTACAGATTCGAGTATATCTCGTCTTGGCTTGCAGAGTGACCGCTGGTGGTCTTTCCGTACCCTGTCGGATCTGCTTCGAACCAACTATCGAAAGTTGAGGCGAGCTGTGACAGTGTCCGGTCGATAGCTGCGTGAGGGGTGATCGGTGTCTGCGGGTCTGGTTCTTCACCAGCATGGGAGTGCTCGAAGAAGAGAGCATGCCGGACATCGGAAACGACCACACTGGCCATGAAGACCTCGCCGCGATGTTCGAAGCCGTTGTACTCCGAGAGATCGTCGATGCCAGTCAGCTCTGCAACTGGTTCCGGAACGGTGAAGTCCTCGATTGACTGGCTGTACTCCGTTTCTGACTCGTGGGAACCATTGTGGGGAGTGAATTCCTGATGGGCTGTTTTCGCTGACATAGGGTTATCGGCCACCCCCTCGGGGGAAGCCTCGCCTATCAGGGTTCGATAAACGCGGTCGGGTCGTGTGAGAACGGAAAACTGGAGTGAGTTGTGTAGTTGTACTACGGTCTTGTTGCGTCGCCAGCAAAGGGTGAGACAAATGGCGACACATGCCCGGCGGTCTCGTCCGTGGGCGCAACGCGCGAGGAGCGAAGCGACCGCGTGATGCGTCCGCGTGGGTGTTTCTGCGGTGCGGTACAACGAGACCGTGTCGCCGATCGGGAGAGCTCTGATGCGACGCAGGTTGCCGGTGGGAAGTGGCGACTCGAACTCGACCAGTGAGGTTGGTCGGGTGGGGAGTGATGTAGTAGGCTGTCGGTTGAGTTCGAGTCGTGACTTGCCACGAGGCAAGATCGTCGAGAAGGCCGACAAAGAGCGCAAAAAAAAGAGACCACCGACTCGAAGCAAGCTAGAGGTTGCCTCGGGCGATGAAAATGGCGACCGCCGACAGGACGACCTGTTTGAGGATGTTGAACAGGAGCGTTCCGTCAACAGCGAGCACCAGAACCCCCACAAGAAGTAGCCCGCAGAAGGCTACTTGATTGAGGAGATTCCAATTCAGTTGGACGACGATTCCGTCTTGACTCACCCCCGTTGATGAGGAAGTGAGACGGTTGTCTTCTTTCACGGCATCTCTGGCAGAAGGCCATAATGTAAATGATGACACAAACCACGGCAGAGAGTTGAGCTGTCGATATCCGTGGCCGAAGTCGCTGGTAGAATCCACGGCCACATTGTTGGGTTGTGATCTGTACTACGGTTGTGTTGTAGTGGTTTCAGGTAGCGCAAAAAAAGAGGCCGCCGACTAGGCCTACTGCCGGTGGCTCATCTGGTCGATGAGCTCGTCGACGGTCGCCTCGCCGAGGTCGGTCGTGACAGAGCCGTCGGTGACGGGACGACGGTGAGTGGACACCATGCCGGCAGGATTGTAGGTGGTGCGGCGGCTCATGCGTCCTCACCCTCGTTACCGAAGAAAGAGAATCGATTGCGAGCGTTGAAGGGACTGAACGACTGTGCTTTCTGCTCTTGCGTCGGCTCGACCTGCTGAGAGTTGTTTCGTTCCATGGTCGGAATCGGGCTTCCCTGTCGGGGGAAAACCCTCATCTCCGGCTGGGGGCCATAATGTTGTCTTCGACGGCCGGCCGAGGGGTCCACGGCTGTCGGTAGGAGTGCGGAACCGAGAGCTCCACTAAGAGCGATCGTGGAGTTGCGGGATGAGGCAGGCCAGCTGGCAGCGCAAAAAAAAGAGGCCGCCGGCTGGCCTCACTCCGTGCGGGGCTGGAAGCCGTCGGTGAACGAGCGGAACTCGTCGGCGTGAGCGACGAGCCACTCCTCCATGCTGTACGGGGCCTCAACGCTCTCGACCAGCGCGAGGTGGTCACCGTTCGGGAGCGTGTGGAAGTCGTCGTCGCCGTGACTGGCCGGTGCGCCGAGCGTACAGTCACTGTGGACCTCGCGAAGAGGCGTCCGGATGGCGTCCTCGGTGTCGTGGTAATCGCCGTGGGCCGGGACGACCATCCAGAGCTTGCTGTCGATCGCGTTGTAGTAGACCGCCACCCGGTCGTTCCGGATGCCGACGAGCGAGACGTGGCTGGTGGAGGTGGAAGCGCCACGGCCCTCGTGGATGGTGTCCGTCCGGGAGCGGAGAACCTCCGGGTAGTCGTCGACGCCGAACCACTCGCTGTCCGTCTCGAGGAAGCACTCCTCGCAGTTCGTGAATTCGCCAATCCAGTAGGCAGTCTTGTCACTCGGAATGACGTGACCGCAGTCGGCAGTGTAGTTGGTGTCGGTGCTGCTGTCGTGGGAGTCGGTGTTCGTCGTCATCGTTGTCGGTCAGGCCACCCCCTCGGGTAACCCTCATCTCCGGATGAGGGAAATAATGTTGCCTTGCGTCAACCGCCCGTTCCGGGGAGTGCGGGGAGTCGATCCCGTCGCGGGAGCGGGAGGCCGCGGCCCGCTGGGAACTGGGTCCGTGGGCGCAACGCGTGTGGAGCGAAGCGACCGCGTGATGCGTCCGCGTGGTCTGGCCGCGGCCGATAGCAGTGGGGGTGGCGGTCGTGCTGTTGCGGGGAGACCTTCTGCGGTAGAGCGGCGATAGGGCGTCGGCGAAAGAGGCAACCGTCCCGCAGGTGCTTCGAATCTGGCCCGGCGGTTGGGAAAGTGGCCGACGTCCCGTCGACGTGATTGAGTCCGCGTCGAGGCGTCCTCACCAGCGCAAAAAAAAGAGGCCGGCCGGCTGGCATCACACCGGCGGGCCGTAGAGGGCTTTGGCGAGGTCGTTGTCCTCGGAGGGCCACGCAACCGCCATCGAGATGAGCCACAGGAAGCTGAGTACCGCGATACCGACGATCCACACGCCGGTACCGAGGCTGACAAAGAAGCCCCACGCCAGTCCAAACTCGAATGGCGTTGCGAGCGCCCGGCGGGCCGTCCACCAGATCAGCCACGCACCGACGGCAGCCCCGGCCACGCCGATGGCAGTCGAGACCACGAGCATTACCGCTTGCCCGACGACTTGAAGCGGCGACAGATGCGAAGCAACTGTCAACAGCCGGCGGAGGCCGGGGTCGTTGTCTCTGTACACTTTCGCTGGAACGTAGTTTCTGTCCATGGTTCGTGGGCGTCTCCGAGGTCTCCGTCCCCTTCGGGGGCGAAACCCTCGTCTCCGGACGAGGGCAAACAATGTTGCCCTGCGTCGGCCGACTCGTCCCGGAGGTGGCTATCGCCCGAGCGCAAAAAAAGAGGCCGGCCGGCTGGATATCCTCACCCAGCGACGTAGACATCCCCGAAGCCGCAGTCGGGGCAGTCCACTTCGTAGTCGGGAGCCCGCTGTTCGTCCGCGGTGACCTCAAGCTGTGTGTCGCAGTCGGGACACGGGAGATCGAGACTGCCGACCGGCGTCGGTGCTGTTCATGATCAGAGTGCCTCGGTCTCAACGGTGAAGTCGTCAGGCGAGAGCTCCACGTCGTCGACGAGGTCGGCCACGATCTCGGCGGCCGCCTCGATAGCCTCCTTGACGTCGAACCCGAGTGTGGCCTCAATGACCTCGCCGTTGTGGACGACGGTCGCGACGACCGGCTGCTGGGTGTAGACGATCAGGTCTTCCTCGAGCGACTGGTACGGGCCCGCCGAGACGAACTGGCGGGTACACTCAAGCGAACAGAAGCCGACCGTCCCGTAGTCAGCGACCATCCCACGGGCGTCGCAGCCGAGGAGGAGTTTCAGCTGGTCGTCGACGTCGTCGTGACAGCCCTCACAGGCACACTCGATCTCGTCGTCAAGAGTAGTCGTCAGGATGAACTCGGACTGAGGCGTCGAACCGCGAAGTGTTTCGGTCATAGTGGTCGGTCGGGTCACCCCCTCGGGGGAAACCCTCGTCTCCGGATGAAGGCGATAATGTTTCTTGCTGGTCGCAGGAGAGTGTCAGCCGGGGATTCGAGTATCTCGGTGTTTTGTTGTGATCTGTACTACGGGCGAGTTGTGGTAGTGGTGAGTAGCGCAAAAAAAGAGGCAACAGGCTGGGAGAACGTTAGTCGTGGATGGTGCCGCAGTTGGCACACTCTATGGACGTCTGCCTGCCCGACGAGCCGGGGACGTTGAACCGGCTGGTCGGGACCTTGGCGATCGCAGGATTGTCACAACACGCGGTACGGCTGTCGTCGGAGTCGGTGTTCGTCGTCATGGTTGTCGGTCGGGTCACCCCCTCGGGGGAAACCCTCGTCTCCGGCTGGGGGAGATAATGTCACCAGCTGAAGCGAGGTCAGGACTCGGCCGTAGCCGGTGTCTTCGCCACCGTGCTGAACGGTGGGTTAGTAGTTGCTGCTAACGTCACAACCAGCCGTCCCATGGGGGCCACCACGAGTGGGGAGTCACAGAGAGTTTCCCCCACTGGTAACCCCCCGAGATCGACCCCGAACAAACCCGACTGATCGACCGTCTCCACTACCGGCTGGTTGCGGTTCCGTCATCTGCCGCAACAAACCCACCAGTCACCGGGCCATAGAGAGGGGGTCTCGACCCCCGCTGAGAAGCCGGTCAGAGGACCCGGCGTTTGCAGTCACTACACGCCACGTCACCACCACCAAGACGGGCGGCCGACTCACTCGAACAGAAGTCACAACCCTCCGATCCACTCCGGGCGTTCATCGACAACAGAGCGGCGAAGACGATGCCGACGAGCAGGGCGATTGCGGTGCCGAACGACGCGGTGAAAACGACGAGTGCGAGAAGCGTGTTCATCTTGGGAAACCTCACCGCTGGCCCGGCCATAATAATGCTATCACTGGGTTGGGGCCTGCCGCCACTCCGTCCGGATTGAGACGGTGTCGTCTCACCGTGTTGAGACAGAACGAGGCCCCACCGGAGGTGGGTGGCTCGTGGACGCCATCCTGTATACCAGATTGCTGAGAGATTTTCGGTGGGGATACTGGCGAGGACTCCCGCCAAGAGGGAGTCGTCGAGGTGGGGGCAACCCACCCAGCAGAACAGTGACCAGCTGTCCCTGAAGCGTGTCGGTCGCAACCACTGTTGGTGGGATGGACCCGACACCGTTCGGTCCCCGCCGGCTGTCAGGCTCGAAGCGGTCACCTGCCGTGTCTGTGGTGGTGGCGATCCGTCGCTGGTGACGGCCGACAGCGTCATCATCAGAATACTGAGGGGTCTGTCTCGCTGTGGATCCTGATCGTCGACACGGGCCAAGCGAATGCGGGGTCCAAAGCGGCGACTGGTCGCCGCGTCTGTGGCCTTGAGGAGAGGCGGTGTCGATGCCGACTGGTGACCACGTTGTGACCCTCGGTCAGGAGACGCCGGGAGTCGAGATCGACGAGTCGAGTCGCATCGACATGCCCACCCGGACGAGGGGATCAGCGAAGTCGGTCGCCGACGTCGGAGGTGAGAATTCCGCCGGGGTCGAAGCCGTTCCACACGGCGTGTGACCGTGGCGATGGTGACAGCCGGTCGGCGTCTGCGGTTGACTCGTCACCGACTGACTCATCAAGTTCCTGAAACAGTCACCACAGCCACGACTCGGCGGTGAGAGACTGGTCGACAGCCGATGTGTTGAGGGAGTCTCTCGTCTGTGGATCGAGGAGTAGGTCGACGACAGTCGACTGGTCCCCAAGGGGACTGTCCCGGTGGTGGTCATCGACCGTCAGGAGATGGGAAGTCTACCGAGACGATCGTGGTCGTCGAGACGACGAGTCGTGTTGCGTCTGGGGTCCACCTGACCCGTGGGGAGGTGTGCTGAGACTATTTCGAGATTCTGAGAGGATTTGTGAAACAGAGTGTGTCGATGAGGCGGTGGCAGTGCCGACCGCCGTGTAGTGGTGGCCCCGTCTTGCTGGCCGACTGCCTTCTGCGGTCAGTCTCGATCTCGGTGGTCAACCAGCTGGTGGTGCTTCTGTTTGAGACCCTGTCTCTTCATGTCCCCTTCAGGGGACTGCTGGGGTGATCCCGGTTGCCTGCTGTATCAGGCATCTTACTCTTGGCCTTCTGGCCTGAACACCCCCACCCAGAGGGGGTATATCGTACCTTTTCAACACGCAGCGGCTCAAATTGGGGGTGTTCTGAGAGGGTGAAAATAAGTCGGTCTCAGAAATTGGCTGAAACGGCTTTTTAGAACACGCTCAGGTATGCGAGCGAGTCATATTTGATTGAGCAGTGATTTTGGTGTGGTGACCCCCTGACCACCCGTCACGTCTTGCGGTTTTGGAGTGTGGTCAAGGGGGGTGGCTACAGCAGGGCAGATCTGACCCAAAATAGCCCCCCGTCTAGTTATTTTCACGTTTAGCCTTGGATCTATCCAGATCATTATGCTTTTGAGCGTAATAAACTCATGATAGGGTCAGCTAATACCCCCTGACCACCCGTCACGTCTTGCGATTTCAGATTGTGGTCAAGGGGGTAGTTTGCCAAACACTGAGACCCCCTGACCACCCACTACGTCCTATTATTTTCAGGTATTCTCAGAATCCCATATTTCTAACAAAGATGCCTGTAATTATTGGTGAGAGGGCGGCGGCGCAGATCGAACTATTTTTCGTCGGGTTTGGTGAAGATATCTACATGGAGCCTACCCCCCTGACCACCCGTCACGTCTTGCGGTTTTGGATTGTGGTCAAGGGGGGTATTCAGTGTGTATAGAAGTCAAAATCCGTGGCGATGTAACGGAGATCGGGTTTACAGATAGCACTGGATTCAGAATGGAGTGGATGGGTCCTGCGGACGACTACGCAAGGACGATAGGAGAGTCGATGGCAATGGGGGTGCTGCTCGCTGTTCGTCTACCAACAGACCGTCGATTAGATATAGCACGTGGGAGAAATCACTGCGTACGTTCTTATCTGAATCCATATAGTTTGGAGAGACATAGAGAGACAGCTATCAAAAATTCCGCTAGAAGACCGATCCTGCGTTAGTCGGTCTTATTGAATTTCCCCTCGAGGTTTGCGAGTGTTTCACCTTCTTCAGTCAGTTCGATTCCGAACCAGACTGTCTTCCGTGGCTTGTTCTCAAAGCGCGGCCGACCTTCCTTCAGTTCGACATCGACTTGCGCTTTTAGCGGCGCGGTGAACGCACCCGACGCGTACTCTTGGATCGCCACGTCATCCACCGACGTATCAGTACTGTTACGGATGTGCCGAAGGCAGATTTGCGCCCACGAATTGAACGCATCGCGGAGTTCGGCCTTCGGAACGAACACCGTCTCGTCGGTGTCGGTCGTGATCGTCTCGTCTTCCGTGTTGGTGTAGCGACGGAGGAACTGCTTCAGTGGGTCGGGCATGTCGTCCCCGATGAGCGGCTGACCATACTTGCGATGGATGCTGTCGAACGCAACGTCTTCTGTGTCGACCGAGGGCGTCGTCGAACTACTCGTATCCTCGCCCGAGTCACTCCCGGATCCACTACTGTCCGCGAGGCGTGCGGGCGTGTATCCTGTCGTGTCCTCAATATCTTTGAGAACTGGGAAGTACACATCATCCGGGAGCTTGAGGTTGCGCTTCCCAGCTTTGTTCCTGCCCGGCGAGTCAGCATTCTGTTCGTCTGAATCACTGTCGGAATCATCGCTATCCCCGCCGAATTGTTCGAGGTCCTCAGGCTCGCAATAATCATGCTCGATCGCGTATCCCACAAGCCCCTTCAGCGGGATAGGCGTGTGCTCTGGAACGAGGTTGTTCTGGCGGGCGTAGGTCCACAGATGGAGGTACTCTAAATCATCGAGATTCTGACCACTCGCGGAATCCTTCGGGTCGCGCTTGCCCATGTCACAGAGGGCAAAGTGTTGGAAGTTATAGAGTGCCTCCCGCTTGTGGCAGTAGGCAGTTTCGTCGTCGATCACGACGAAGTAGTTCTCCGATTCACCGAAGTGACCGAAGGGGTTTTTCCCACGGGATCCGGGCGTGAGTCCAAGGTCGCGCAGGTCGAGGTTCCAGAGGGGGTTGTGGCTCCCAGTGAGCTCGCGATAATCCCCCGCTTCGATCCGGTCTTCGATCTCCTGTGGGTCGATGTCCATTGCGGTGCTGGCGTCGTTCACCAGCCCCCCAATGTTGCCCGTCGCGGCGGGGTGTTGTGACGGGTGGATAGTCGGGATGAAACCGAACAGCGAGAGGGGTGGATACACCGCGTTTTGTTCAGGCACAGGATCGAGAACATTACCCTCGCCACGAAGCGTACTCGCGTCGCCAACAGGCCACCTGTGAGTGGCCGTCAGCGCCCCCGTGTCAGCGTCGGGATCAGCCGGGATGATGTGGGGGTCACGAACGGGCATATCCACGCCCGTTTCCGTCCGGTCGATCGCCCCGACAGTCTGGGGGAGGTCGTGGGCTGTGGGGTAGCCAAGCGACGCCGGATCCATCCCGGTTGGGTACTCGCCAACTGGGTTCGACCGGTCGGCGAGCGCCCGCATCCACGCAGGGGCCGTGGCCGGTCCATCACTCCCGTCGTCGGTAGTCGTCGGGCCATTCCCCATCGTCAGTCGAAGCGCCCACTCAGCCGGCGGCGTGAGCGCGAGCCAACCCTCTTGGAGGAAGTCGTCAAGGTCACGCTTCTCATCGCCAAACTGCGGCAGCTCTAAGAGCCACACGTTCGTCCCGCCGTAGTCAGTATGGTCGAGCTCTTCGTCGGGCGTCAGCGCCGTCTGTCCGTCCGCGTCGGCGCTCTCAGCAGTCTCGTCTGTCTCGGTGTCGACGTCGATCATACCGAGCCGCGTCGCGACTTCCTCCCAGAGCTCGTGATCATCCTCGTTGGGGTCGGCGTCGCCCTCGAGGACTTCTTCGCGATACACCTCGGCGGCCGCTTGGACCGTCCCCGTGAACGTATCGTCCGGCGACGGCGTGTGGGTGTCGAGTACCCGCCCCATGTTGACGGCGCTATCCACGCCGGGCCCGTACTGGTGAATCTCGATGACCTCGCATATCGGGCCTTTGCCGTGGAATTCGCCTTCGGACTCTAGCAGGTGAACCGGGACTTCCTCCGCAGCGACCGGCGTTTTCTCGTCTGCGTCGACGTCGGCGTCAGTCGGCGGCGCGACGCGAATGTCCTGATCGTCGAGCTTCTCTTGAAGCGTCCCGTCGCGAGCGGCTTCAAGAACCAACTTCCGGGTAAACATCTCGTCGCCGGGGAACTCGCCGGTACAGAACAACTCGCGGAGGTTCATGTCGCGTTCACACTCACGCTCGTCGTGGTCGCGATCTTCTTCGGCCAGTACCACCCGCTTTGGCGGGTCAGAGTCTTGAAGGAAGTACACGTCGGGGATCTCCCGGCGCTTGATTATCTCCGCGAGTACGTCGCGGTGCTTCATCTTGAACGACTTCGTGACCGGGGAGATGCACGGAATCCCGTGAGCGTGAGCAGTAATCGCGTCGGCCATCCCTTCCGTGATTGCGAGGGGTTCGCCCTTGACAATGGTTTCGCGGCCGTAGATGGGCTCGTCGGCGATGGTGTAGTTCTTGGTCGTCGCGAGCTTGGCGTACTTCCCCTTCGTGAAGTCGTCGGGGTGCGTGCCGTGTTCCGTATCGAAGTCGGGCTGGCGCCCGATGAAGAAGGCGACCTTGCCGTCCTCGTCGTAGTACGGGAAGATGTACCGGGCCCGGAAGAGACACGAGAGGTCGTCGGGGTCATCAGGATCGTCTATCGTGGTGTAATCGACGTACTCCTCGCCCTCTTCGTTCTCGCCGTAGGCGTCGTTCGGCTTCGTGAACAGCCCCGTCGCGACCATCGTGTGGTGGCTGAAGCCCTGCTCCTCGAGGTGGAAGAACAACTCCTTGCCGAAGGCGGGTGCCCACCCGAGCTGCTTGTCGTCGACGAGGTCGTCACTCCAGCCCCGGTGGTCAGCGCCGAGATACTGGTAGGGTTGTTCGTCGGCGGCGAAGTCCTCGGGCTCGGCAATGCGTTCGGCTGCGTCTTCCGTGGACTGGATGCCGGCGGTCTGTGCGTCCTCGTTCGGCGGCATCGCGTCGGCAGCGTCGGGATCCTGTTCGACGGGGTACGCCGGGTCGGGCTCGTCAAGTGCGGTGAAGTACTCGCGTGGTGTCTCGGGCTTGCGGTAGCCCGCCTCGAACGCCTGCTCCTCGTTCCACGTGACGTTGTTGTCGATCGTCGTGTCCAGCTGACTGTGGAAGAAGCGGGCCGCCTCTTCGAGACACGCTTGGACCGCACCCAGATCGGGCGTGGGGCTCAAGCGGAGGTCTTCTGGGTCGGCGTCGACGAGCGTGCTGTTAGGCTCGGCACGCGGCTCGCCGGGTGCGGTCTGTCCCACGCGGCGCGTCTCGTCGGCGTCGCTCTCTGCGCCGGCTGCGTCGTCTGCGGGCGGCCCTGTCTCGCCGTCGTCCGGGTCGGTGTCGCTTCCGGCGTCCATCTCGGCGTCGGCTGTGGTGTCTGCGTCGTCCTGACTCCCGGCCTCGCTGTGCGCGCCTGTGCGACCGCCTGAGCCATTCCGACTCTCGGACGGGGCGTCGGTCGTCTCGGTGTCGGTTGCGGCTTCCTCGTGTGTGCTGGCCGTGTCTGGCTCGGCGCTCTCACCGTTCGCGTCCGCAGGCGTGGGGGACGCATCTTCACCGTCGTCCGTGGCGGGTGTCTCTCCCCCACCGTCCGGGCCGTCATCGGTATCATCGGAACCGTCGCCGCCGGAGTCGTCGTCGTCGCCAGAACTGTCGTCGGAGTCCGAGTCGTCTCCACCCACGGGGTACGCATCCCGGTCGAACGCTGCGGCGTCGATTTCCGGGCCCTTCTCGTCGCGTGGGGTGTTCACCTTGATCTGGCCCGTCTCGTCGTCGCGGTACACCGAACCGTGTTCACGGGCGACCTGAGCCGTCGTCTCGGCCTGCTCTTGGGAGAGGTCATGCGTCCCACGGAGTGCGATGGACATGGCCTGCGGTGTGAACGGGTCATGTGGTTGCTTGGACGCAGAGTTCAGCACCTCATCCCAGAACGTCGGGACTGTCCGTTCACCGAGTGCGAGTTGCTTTCCATCTTCCTCGATGACGCCAGCGTTGACGCCCGCCCCGATCGCGGCCCGTGCCATCGGATTCTTGAACTCGTGGTCGACCGTGAGCGTCATGACCGCCATCGAGACGTCGATGTTCTCGTCGTGGTCCGTTCCGAGGGCGTCCCACACGGGCACCCAGCTGTCCCGACGTTGCATCTCCGCGATATCCTCGTCGGTGAGGTAATCTTGCGGAGAGTCACGCGGCCCGGGCAACCGGAGCGCATCCTCCCCGACGGGCATGAGTTTGTTCGTCGCAATCCCGATCTTAATCGCGTCGGCGGCCTGCGGACCACGGACACCGGGCCCGTACCGGAGTGCGCCGGGCAGGTTGTCCCGGAAGATGGCCTCCGTCTCGTTCAGGTTCGCCGAGTCCCAAACGTCCTGCCAGAAGGAAGCGTCAGTGGGGTCTTTCGCGCCGAATTTGTCAGTGACTGCTTCGGAGTCGATCTCAATATCGTCGGGCGAGCTGTCCTCGTCGATTTCGTCGCTATTGGCGATGTACTTTGTTCTCAGGTTTTTCATTGCTGCGTCGTAGGTGAACGTCAAGGCGTTAATTGGGCCGTTACTATTGTCTCCGTCTTCGAGGATGTCGACCGGCCCGTCCGTGTCACTGTCGGCGCCGAACGGGTCGTCTTCATCCACGGTCGTTTCGACACTGGGAGACGGATCCTCGTCAGGCGTGTCGCCGTCGGCCGTGGCCGCTGTGTCGCCCTCACTCGAGGCTGCGTCATCGTGGATCCCGACAGGGTCGCGGCCGTTGCCTTCGACATCAAGGGCGGACATATCCCGGTAGACGGGCATATGAGCGTCAGGGACCATTGATTCGAAGGCCTCTGGTGGGGCTTCGTGGGTTGTGTTCGCTCCGGGCTTGGAGCCGACCCCACTCACGTCGCTATCGCGACTCGGCATTTTGCTGGTGATGAGCCGTTCGGGAATCGGAACGGCCTCGCGCGTGAATCCAGCGCGTTCTAAGTCAAACTCTGTGTCGTCATCATCTTCAGATGTCTGCTGGTCGAGTGCGGCTTCTTTAGGGACTTCTTCGATGTTGTTGTATGTCTCACCCGCCTGCGTGTTTTCCGCCTCGTCGACACTGTTTGGCGTGTCTTCAGGAGAGGACTCCGTGTCGCTGGCATCTGTATCTTCATCGCCACCAGCCGGCGAGAGGAAGTCAGGGAGCGGCGTCTGAACAATGTCCCAGTCATCCTCGGTGGGTATCTCTTCGAACTCCCGCTCGGGGACGAACGGCTCGTAAACCAGTTGCCAGTCGTCGCGAAGGTCGTCGAGTGTCGGGTAGCGTTGGACTTCGCCGCCGGGGTAGACTACCCACTCGTTGTTGTGGTCGTCGTACCGGCACCACACGTCGAAGGCGTTCGTTGATCCGAAGCCCTCGTCCATCCGGAGTGCGCCCTTCTTCGCGCCATCAGCCATGCCGTCGTACAGCTGAATCTCGTCGTCGTGGGTGTTGACCCACACCGCTTGCTTGCCCTTCCTGATGAGCGCGTGCTTCCGCTCGCCGTCTGTGGGTGTCCCCAACTCAAGGAAGTCCGTCTTGTTGTAGTAGAGCGGCATCGGGTCGCGCTCCGAGAGGTCGCCCGCGTCTTCTGCGTCCTCGTTGGGGCGCATCCGAAGGTGCCCACGGATAAACATCGGATTCGTGAGGATGTGGTTGACGCGAGCGGCTGGCTCTGCGCTTTCCGCTGATTCGGCAACAGGCGTCAGGAACATCGCGCGCTGGCCACTCCGAGCAGCACGGGCGAGATTCTGGAGTGTGTGGGCCGGCTTCTTGTACGTCGACGTCTCTGCTTCAATCGCGATAACCCCGCCATCAGAGAGGTCTGCGGCAATCGGGTAGTCCTTCTTGAACTTCTCAAGCAAACGCGAGGCCCGCTTTGTGTCGACTGTCGTGGCGATAGGCGGATACGCAACGGCGTCAGGCAGCTGTTGTTTGTTGTCCTGCTGGACGATCGAGACTTCCATCCCGGTCGCTGAAAGCATCACGAACGCCCGTCGAAGCACTTCGTTGTGCTTCTCTGTTTGATGCCGCCACTCGTCTTCTGCCTGCTCAAGAACCGACCGGATCCCCTTGTCCGTGATCGACAGTTCCGTCTCCGGGTCGGTGATCCGAACCTGCCCTGTCGGCGTCCCGCCCGTCCCCCGGACGCTGGTTTCCTCTTCTTCATCCTCGGGGTCGGCCAGCTCAACATACTCTTCATCGACGAGGATTCCGTCAGGCAACTCCTCGAAGTCCGTCGACGTCCGGCGGTGGAACCCCTCGTTTGCGGCCTCGACACTCACCGAGAGTGTGTCGTCGCCGTCCATCTCCGGCGGGTCGATATTCAACGCCGGGGCGGGCTCAAGCGTCTCGTATGCCGCGGGCAGCGTATCGAGTGCGTTCTGCCGGATCTGTTCAGCCCACACCGCCTCAAGGAAGCACTTCGTCAGGTCGTGTTCGCCCCCAAGGTGCATCAAGGCGTGTTCCGACTCATCGAGGTTCTGCTCGAGTGCGTCGACGCCGTACTCTTTGAGGTTCTCCCCGATGATCGCTTCAGCTTCTGCCGGCGTCCGCCGCGCGGGGTACGGCGCAAAGGTGTCGGGCGCAAGCGGGTCCGACCGCATCGGCCCGTCTTCGTCCATCGTGGAGATTGTCGTCAACGCGGTGTAGGCAGGCAGCGACTGAATCGTCCCCGAGTCGATGTCGTCGTCGTCGAACCGCTCGGCGATGATCCGGGCGTCATCAACTTCCGTCACACCGAAGCTCAACAGCGTGTCCGTGTTCCCGAACATCTGCTTGAGCGTCTGGGGCGCAATCTCCCGCACCTGCGAGGGGTTCTGGAGACAGGTGACGACGCCCATCTTCCCGGAACGGGCTTTCGAGAGCATCTTGTCAAGCGCCATGTTCTCCGAGGCGATGTCGTCAAACTCGTCCATGAACGCGAAGAAGGGCTCCCGGTCGGCCTCCTCAATCTTCTCGCGTTTCCGGATGGTCGACCACACGCGGCGCATAATCCCCGTCGAGACGACCTTCCGGATCTCGTCAGACCGCACCGTGTTCCGGACGAGAATGATTTTCCCCTCTTCGACGGCGTGCGAGAGGTTGATCGTCCCATCCCGGTGGGCCACAATCCCCCGGCTGATGGGGTCTTCGACCCAGTCTTGAATCCGGCGGAGAACCGGGTCGATTTCCTCGGTGTCCATCTCCGCGATTTTCGTCGTGTACTCGTGGATGAAGCTCATCCCTTCTTGGCTGACGACGTTCGAGAACTTCGCACGGCTCTCGTTGTCGGCCAGTACGTAGTACATATCCACGAGGGTGAACTTCCGTCGCGACCGAATCATCGCCCGAGCGATGTTGGAGGTGATCCCCTCCATCTTCGGCCCCCAGTACTCACCGCCACGTAGGACCGCCCGGAGGTCGTTGATGATGGACTCAACCTCGCGGTCGAATTCGATCTCCGTCTCACAGTCGCCGGGTTCGAGGAAGTTGATCCCCGCAACTTTCTCGAAGGTCTCGCTGCCCGGCTCAACCCAGATGATGTCGTCCATCCGCTCGTCGGGCAACTGCGTGATCAGGTCGTCGACGGTGTCGCCCTTCGGGTCGATAAAGACGAACCCGTGGCCCTTCCGGGCGATCTGGTTCATCATCATGTTCAGGGTGGTTGACTTGCCTTTCCCCGTCGACCCGAAGATCGTCATGTGACGGAACCACGAGAACGGCTCAAGCCCGATTTCCCGAATCCCGTCCATCGGGTTGCTGTCGTAGCCCAGCCAAATCGGTTCGTCTGGATGGTGGGTGTGCGAGTGGACGAGGCGATCGCGCACGTCGAAGCCCGCAAAAAGGTCGCCGTCCTCGGCGGCGCCGTTCCCGCTGGCGGTCGCCGTGAGCTCGAACGGGAAGTAGCGCTGGAGTCCCGGCTCCCGGCGAAGCTGGACATCAGTATCCGACTGATCGTAGGTGTAGTGTTGGTGGTGGGCGGGGTTCTCGCGACCGCGTGTGTACGGGCTTGGTGGGCCAGTCTCGTCGCCCGTTTTTTGCGGGAGGTCTTCTTCGGGCTTTGCGGGAAGGTCGGCCACGCCCTCGACGTCGTCCTCCGGGTGTGTGTCGCTCGGGCCGTTCGTCCCTCTCTCAGACTCGGTGTGGTCTGTGGGGTCCGTGGCTGGTGTCTCCTCCCCTTCGTCTGACTCGGGCGTCTTTCGGGCACCGGGGGCGTCAAACACGTCGTTGCGTTCATCGAGCTCTTCAAGATCGACCCCGAGTTCCTCGGCCCGCCGGTTCTGGAACTTCCGGACGAGGTTGTCCGCGACGTGGTCGTTGTATTGGCTTTTGATCTGTTCACGGGTGAGTTCGCCGTAGATGAACTGGCGATATAGCTCGTTGAACGCTTCTTGCTTCTCAGGCGTCGAGTCGACGTCAACGGTCGCGGTGGGTGTGTCGGGCTCCGTATCGGTGGCCTCTGTCTGGTCATCGAAGAAGAATCGGAGAACAGTTCCGAGCCCCTTCATGAACACGGAGTCTTCCTTCTCTGTCGGGTCGGGGCCGACAGTATCCGATTCTTCAACTTGGTCACCAGAGAGGGACGCCATCGCAGACGCCTCGCCACCGAGTTCGGACAGGTCACGGTTCACCCGCATGTCTGGTGGCATTGTTGTCCGATTTGCTTGTGCGGGAGGCCGGTTGCCGACGCCTTTGCGCGTCCAGTCGATGTTCGTCTGGTCGACTTCCTCTCCCGGGAGGTGAACTACCCCTGCGAGTTCTTCAACGTTTAGCGCGGTCTGGTCGTAGGAAAACTCACGGGCGGCAGTCCGCCGGGCGAGTTCCTTGACGCCCCGTTCCTTGAACGCGAGTGGGATGAACGCCTGCCCTGTCTCGTCGCTGTGGTACTGCGTTGAGTAGACGTTCGCGATCCCGTGGGCGTGGTGTTTCGCGATGTCTGGCGACGAGGCGAAAACCAGAAAGCGGGTGTTAAGATAGTACGCTTGCTTACCTTCCTGATTCAGGACGGCTTCAGCAGCTCGGAGGTCCTTTGCTGACGGATCGTCCAACCGTGGGTTAAGATAGCTACCATTGTTCCGGCCGTAGGTGAGGCTGTCGTTGATCTGGTCTGCGCTCCACTCGTGGAGTTTGAGCCCGTCGGTCCAGTTTCGACTCGCAGGGGTGAAGACAAACTGGACGATCGCGACTTCGTTCGAGTAGCCGACAAGTTCGCTCAGGACACTGCGAAGCGGATCAGACTCGAACGCGTCGGGACCACTCGTTCCACGGAGTGGTCGATACTTCTCTTTGTTGAGTTCGAGCTTGCCGCCGGACAGATACATTCCCGGTTCGATTTCGGGGAACGGCCTGTCGACGGGCTTGATCTCGGCGTTCGGATACAGCCCAGAGACTTGCTGGCGAAATTCGCGTTGGTGGATCCGGTCTGGAAGGCCGAAATGGAATTTGACAGTCTCGTCGGTTAGGACAAGCTCAAAAGAGAACTTCTTCGGTCGCTCTCCGAGGTTGAATCGTTGCGCAAGTTCCGAGTGAGTGACGCCCTCGTTGTGGAACCCGGCGATGAGCTCTTCGGCGTATGCTAGTCCGTCTTCCTTCTTGTGTGGACGGACTCGGTTGAGGCTGCCTGCGTACGAGTTTGCGGCGTCGTTGATCGTCTCGACAAACTCTTCGGTGACCTGTGGTGTGTCCGGCTCTCTGGATCCGAGTTGGAGATGCCGGAGGTGCTTAAGCCAGTCTGGGAGCGTATGGTCGTGAATGCGGTTAAGTGGGTTTTGCATGAGTTGGGTCCAGCTGTGTATCGTTTGTTGTGCGACTTGGGACAGGGTACATAATGTACTGGTTTACTTGTTTGGGTGACTGCTTTGATCATGTAGAAACTCGCGGAAACGGATTATGCTCCAAACTGAGAGCAGGCTTGGAAGCCGTCAGGTGCGAGAAAGCCCACGAATAGGTACATACATACCCCGACAATTGCTAGAACGATGCTAACGCGAATAAGCGCACTAGAAACCACTAGCAGATAGCGACAGAACCGCCGATGGGCCATTACATAATCAGAAACGTAAGTCAGTCCGAAAAATGTGACACTCAGAAATGGTGACACGAAGACAAAGAGGTAGATGAGGGTGTCAGTAAATCCGAGGGCGGGGAGAATACAGTCTGTGCCCGACTGGAGTAGAGTCGCGTTAAGGCTAGTGAGCAGAGAGTGAGCGTACTCAATACTAACTTGCTCATCAAAAACACCCATCCCTTGTTGAAGGACAGCCTCAGTGTGTAGGAGGAGGCTAGTCGTCGGCATCAGCGTTAATATCGGTGCTTTCTCGGATGGCCTTCCGAATTTCTGATGTATTGGGAGCGTATTCCATTCGAGCTTCCCATTCGTCTGTTGACGCGGTGTAGATCAAGATGTGCCCGACTCCTACTCGGGAGAGGGGCCACGGATCACTCTGTTCGATCTTGGTGATATCGCTGTCTGTGAAGTCGCTTACATTCCGGAACAAAATGTTCCGACGGATGTAGATGGCGTCTTCTGCGACGATGAACCACGTGAGACGGCGGCGGATGTATTCAGAGGCGATGAGGCCGATTCCGATCAGAGTAGACAGTACTGGGATGAGAATGAACCAGCCCGGAGCATTCACCTCAACAATAGGAACGAACCCGTTAACGAACCCGTCGCTACGGCCGGTGAGCTCTAGTACAAACAGGTAGAGTGCGAAAATCAGGAACATCGCGCCGGCTGAGAACGGGGCAACTGAGCGGAGGATGTGAGGGTTGGTTGCCTCAACAATCTCGTCCTCATCCGCTAGGTCTGAGGGCCAGAACCAACTCGTATTCCCAACATCGACATCATCCGGTGGCTCAGATTCTTCCGGTGATGCGAAAGCGGCATTATCCTCAGTAGTTGTAGTGGGTTGGTCTGGGCCCAGTGTAGGCTGTTCGGAAGATGCGTCGGTGTTGGGTGTACTTTGCTCTATTACTGAGCCTAGTTGCTCAGCGTTCGCTGTATCTGCTTTCTTTCCATCGTCGGATGCCACAGTGTCGTTTTTTGAGTCTTCCATGTGATTTCTAGTTGGTGTCAGTCGTCGGATTCCTGCGCTTGCTCCGCCGAGTCCGTTTGATCATCGTCGGAGACCTCTGCCTGTTTACTCAGGTTAGCATCATCGGTTCCCACGCCGTCGTCCGTAGTAGGTTCAGCGAATCCGTCCCTCGCGTTTGTGGGGGTTGCCATCGACTCTAACTCCGCGATAGAAGGTGCGCTCTCAATTTCATCTTCACTGGGTGTTGGGTCGGACTCATTGCTCGAATCGGCGTCCACGTCTGAGTCAGACATCCGAGTGATCTGCCCGTTGACTGGGAGGCCGAGCTCTGCGCGCTCGGGGATGGTAAGGAAGTCGACGGCATCAATGCCCTTCGCTTGGAGGATACCTTGGATGCGACGCTGCTTTTCCACTACCTCGTTCATGACGGCGTCAGATAGTTCGTTTTTGCTGGGGTTGACGATCGGTGAATCGTACTCGTTGCGACGGTCAAGCGCTTGCTTGATAGTCTGGCTCCGAGGTTCGGTCATGTTGCGCCAGCTGTCTGCCGGGTCATAGTCAATGACCGCAATTTCGTCTTGGGTTGCTGTGACGCGTAGGGGGATGGTTCCTTTGTCGGAGATTTGGAGAAGGGCGTCACTGTAGTTCTTGTCGCCGTCTCCCGGCTGAAGATCCTGAATGTATTCAATCTGCTTGGGGTTGAGCCCCATAGCGGATTGGGCGATGTCTTTGTCGATCCGTTCCATTTGATGAAGCTGGACCATCGAGCACTGCCGAGCGATGGTCTTTGCGCTCTCGTTAACGAAGAACTCCTCGAACGTCTGGCTGATGAGCTGTATCCCGAGGTCGAAGTGGCGACCGTGGCGGAACACTTCTTCCAGAAACTCTACGGAGTCAGTGTTGCGAAGGACCTTGTGGGCCTCGTCGATGGCCATCATGTACGGTCCCTCAACCTGCTGAGCCTCCTGATAGACGAGACTGAAGAGAAGTTGCATCATCAGACCCAGCGTGCCGCTCCGCGCAGACACGGCGGTCATGTCGATGTATGTGACTGGGTTGTTCCCGAAATCAATCGAGGTCGGCTTTGCTAGGTTGTCAAGTCGGTTGCCTTCTTTGAACGGCTGGAGCTCGAGAGTCAAGTCCCCCGAGGCGTCGCGGATCTTGTTGACCATATCGTCGGTCTGGGGGTCAGCATACTCAGCCGGGTTCTGATTCATTTCCGCGAGGATCTGCCTCACGTCTGTGACGGTGGGTGAATCACGGGAGTGCGTCTCGACGTCGTGTGTGATTCCGGCATCGGCGTACGCCTCTTTGACCGCCATAGACAGAACGGCGCGGTGCTGCGCGTCAAGCGGGTCATCGTTCATCGAGAAGAACCGGGAGAAGAACCACTCGACGTCGCGGAGTTTCATATTGAACGGGCTCATCTTCCCTTCTGCCCGTTCGAGGACGTGTTTAGGTGTTGGCTTGATTTCGAGTGGGTTGATGTTCTCGTTACCGTCGATCAGGATTCGGTCGCCCGCGAGCGCGTGGTTGACCCCGACGAAGTCGCCCATCGGGTCGATGATTGTCATGTTGATGTTCGGGATAGACTGAGCGAGTCGGAGAAGGAACTGAGAGGCTCCGAATGTTTTCCCACTCCCTGTCCGTCCCAGCCGGAGCATGTGGTATCCCGTGGCCCGGTTATATGGGTCGATGATCGTGGGCGTGTTGCTCGCGAGGTTGATCCCCACGTCGACGCCACCTTCCTCGAAGACGGTGTCAGAGACGTACGGGAACATCGCACTTGCGACACTGCCGGTCATGAGTTGGCTCACGTCGTCTCCGTGACGCTCGTAGTACTCGTTGTATCCGAGCGGGCCGCTACCACGGAGGCCGATGTCTTGCTCGTAGGTCGTCGTGTCTAGGTGGACGCCTGCGCTGAGTTGGAGTTTGTCTTCGAGTTCGTTGTGGTGCTTCCGGAGCTCGTCTTTGCTATCGGCGTAGAGGGTGACGTGAGCAGTGACACTGAACAAGTTTTCTCCAGACTGCTCAATGGACTCCTTCATGTGTGTCACTACCTGCGAAGTCCGCTTCACCGATTCAGGATTCAGTGTGAAGTGACTGAGCGCACCCTCTGCCTTGTCTTCGAGTCTGTCGGAGAGTTCATTCAAGTCCGAAACTGCCGACAGGGGGTCATGCCGGTCGAAGTGGATCGACATATCATATTGGAGGCTAGTATCGGTGAGTAGGTCCCAGAACATATGTTCTGAGGCATTGGATGGCCATGAGCTGACGACGTATGTCCTGAAGTACGTGTCTGTGTCTTCCGAGTACCCAAAGGAAGGGTACCAGCGAATTGGTCCGGGAGTCGCACCTCGAACGTTGTTATTCTGCGGCGTCTCGACTTCGTTCGAGTCGATTTGCTTGTCGGCGTCGTTACCACTGCTCGAATCACCAAGCGGGAGCTTTGATCGGATGTTGTCTAGCATTTGTGTGAGTGGAGTACGGTCTGTCGCTCAGACTGCCTGATATCTACGGATTTCTCTTCTCTGTAACCACATAAGTCCTCGCGGGACTCACGGCCACCATACGCCCTTATTTTTCGAAGAGGTCTCCGGGAGCGGGAGTGTTCGTCCCGTTCCCTGCTTCCAGTAGTGGGTTGGTTTGCGGCTCCCAGTTCGTCTCAGTGATGTGGCCTTGCTCGTAGTGATTGCTGATGATGTCGACGAGGAGGTCTGTGTCGGCCCGGACGGCCTGAACCCCTTCGATGCCGCCGAGTCCGGACATTAGTGAATCAACACGAGATTCTAGTTCATTCTGGGCTCTGACGTACGCGCGCTGTTCTTCGCCTGTCCCTTTGTCTTGAATGCCAAGTAGTCGCCCAACAGGGGAATCGGGCTCGATAAAGTCGAACGGGGTATCTGCTTCCTCTTCCTGTTGATCGTTCGGGTCAACAGTCACAATCTCGAACGTGCGGCGTTGGCGAACGCCCATATCTTGGCGGTTGTTCTCCAGCCGCTGGATGTTTGATATCTGGAGTTCAGCGAGGATTGGCCGGCTCTGGATATCTTGGTCGTTGAGCCGATCGCGAGCGTGCTGAACGTGGCCTTCAAGATCGAATTTGTCGTCGGTAATGTAGGTCGTCGTGTCGAAGTCGACGCTATTCAGGTGGGACCCGTACTGCCGGATGAGCCGCTGGGTTTCTTCGCGAGCGGCGAGCGAGATGTCACGGCCGATGACCTCGACGGCCGCAACGAGTTTTCCGTCAGTACGAAGGACAATTGGAGCGTTAGGATAGACCTGTTCGATTCCCACTTGGTCAACTACATTTGCTTCTGATTGCCACCACGCAGACTCAAGATCAGAACGAGACTCAACGTCCTCGCCAGCGCCGTCAGCGCGGAGGGTGAGATCGTAGTCGAGATCCTCATCAGCTTGGATGGAGTCACTATTCATCTGATTGTGCGATATTGTCGGGGTCTTAAAGTGGTGTATCATTCCACGAACCCAGAGAGTGACGGATTCGTTGTCGGGGATGAGGCGGAACAAAATGGAGTCCAGTCCGAGGATCGCTCCTACTACGATAACGTACTCAAGTGCGTTGATCACGTCAAGGAACATCAACACGCCACCAGCCATCATCGGGACCCCAGCGAAGACAGCAAGGTCGAGGAATGACCTGCCGGCGACTAATTTGTCTGCTTTCTCTGTTCCTTGCGGTATTCGACGCTGGCTCTGGCCGCTCATTCTATCATCTCCTCTCTGTCCTGATAACAAAATAGTTCGGGAGAAGCAGCCGTGGCTGGTTTCCTCCTTTCGAGCTCGTTTGCGGGCGGCTCGTCCGACCTACCGGGCGGGATAGAGCAAAAGTTAGTACCAGTGCGGCGCGGGTCGTTACTCGTCGGGGTCTAGCATCCAGCCGTCAGCATGGTATCCCGCGAGGTCTTTGTCGTGCGTCGATTCTTTTCGACTAACTTCAGACACACTGTTCAGTTCGGCAAAGGACTCGCGGTCGAATGTCGTTTGAATGCCCGCGTCTCTGACAGCCCGTTTCACCTCTTCGGGGACAGCTGGCGATCGGATCGTCGGTGTGTCATCGTCAATAACTCGGACATCATCTACACGCTGCTCAAGCGTTGAACGAAGTTCTTGAACGTGTTCGGCGGCACTAAGTTCAATTTCCATTTCGGTCGGCTCGGTGGGGCCGGTCCCTTCTATTGTTCTCACCCGAGCATCTGCCTTGGCTGCTTCTGTGCGAGACACGGTGGAGACAGACGGATTGTTGCTTCGGCTAAAGTCAAACTGAACTTGCTCACCGTCATTGATGTTGAGTTGCGATTGGATCGTTGCCGGGTTCTTTCCAGCAGTTTCAAACGCACTGCGAGTGGCTTTCACATTGAGGCCTGCGGACTGGGCACGCGTGATCACTTGCTCAAGATTCTGCTCCACGTTGTCTGCTGATAAGACCGCGGCGGTCACGTCTTCCCCGACTTCCTGCGGGGCGCCAGATATCAGATCAGAGCCAACCGCCTTCATGACGTTACTGGACTTCGAGTTGGGCATATTCAGCCGGACAGCGTTGTCCGACTCCGTGATAGCGAGATCGTAGTCCGAGATGGTATCCGAAGATGAGTGGAGATTGACTTCCGGCTCGGCGCCTGCCCCACCATCAATTGAGATGATTTCAGGAGACGTTTCTCCGGTGATGTCTCCGAGGTCGACTTGGTAACTCTGGCTTTTCGATGTTTGTTCCCGTGTAAGACCGAGAGCCTGAGCATCAGATGGATCCATCTGAATGCCAGTCTTGTTGGCGGCCCGTCTAACCGTGTCTTGTGCGAGGTCGCGTTGCATGAACTCAACGACGGGCATACGGTCTCCATTTGCGATGGCTTCAGCGGCTTCGTCGGTTATGTTTGGCTCGACGACATCAAGGAACGCGTCGGTATCTACACCGGTTCCTTCGAGAGTGACGCTTCCTGTATCTGGGCTCAGGCCTGCGTCCACAACTCCTCCACGCGGAGCCGTAGCGCTTGTGGGGTACACGGAGCCGGACTCCGTTGGGAGGAATTGGACGACGGCGTCGTCTGTACTGGGGACATCGACCAGTGTAGTCGCCTGTCCAGCTGCTTCGAGGTCAATATTACTTGCCGTGTACTCGTCGGCTTGGAAGTCGATCCCGTTGGTTTTCAAGAGGTTTGCCACCTGCGAAGTGGTGTTACCCTCAGTCTTCACCTTGTACTCATACGCCTCGCCGTTTGAGCCGGTCGAGATGGGTTCTGCCCCGTCAAGGCCGTTTAATGCTTTCCTGACTGGTGCCCGTTTTTCAGAGTCGATTTGTGTGAGATCGAGTGTCGACGCGTCATGGGTATCGACAACCTCGTTGCCGGCGTCGTCCATGCGACTGTATGAGAGTCGCGAGAGTTGCGCCTTATTGGCATCAATATCGGCGGAGGGGTTGATCTGATCGACTTTTCCATCATCCCCAACCACAATATCTAGGCGCTTGTCTTCACCTGCTGGTGCGATACTACCAAGCGAACCCACAGATGCGGCCACAGTCTGCGATGCGCTGCCGGTGCTGATCCCCTGTTCGCTGAGATGTCTTTGAACTTGGTCTGTGGGTGAAATGGTCGCACCAGCGTCGTTGAGCCCTTGAGCAGCTTGCTCTAGTTCGCTTGTGTCCAGAAGGTAGCCACCTAGAGTATCACTTTTTGCGGCTGTGTCAGGCGTGACTTCATCCGCGATACTAGCGGGCATATCGTCTGTCTCGAGTAGGAACTGGTCGCCGGGGTTGGCAAGCCGCTTGCTCAATTCTTCTTTGCCTTCGGCCTCAGCGCGGCGGCGTGCCTCTTCGACGTCATGGCGATCTTGAAGCGCCTCGGAGTCCAGCAACCTGCCGTTTGGTGTTGCGGTACCGGCGCTCTCAGATGTATGTGCGTCTGCGATAGCTTCCGTGGCGGAATTTTCGAACCCTAACGTTTTCTCTGGGCCGTTTAGACCAGTCATGAGTTCTCCGTGGATAGAGTCCTCATAGTCAGCGGGATCCATCTTGAGGTTGCCATCCTCTGTTTCCTCGATATCTGCCCGCCCGTTCGTTGCCTGACTAATCCGACTCTTCACGTCTTCAGCCTCTCCATCAGGAACGTTGAACATGAGGTTTCCATCCTCGTCCTCACTGATTGCGACGGAGTCTGAGTCAGGCATTGTTTCAGCCAATTCGGAATCAGACCGAGATTCAGCCGCATCTCCTAGCTTCATATAGTAGCCGCCGTCTCCGTCAAGAGCCTCGTCTGGGAGTGGTGGGTCGTCTACGACGCCCATCTCTTCGTCGGGGTCGATTTGGCTGTCTACCGAGTCAGCGGCGGTACTCCAGTCGGTGCCGCTCCTGCCTGTCGCACTCCATGCAGTCTGACTGTCTGTGGCGGTGTCGAGCTCTCGTCCGTCGTCAGGCCCAATATCACTAGCCGATTCAGGAGTGCTATCAGACTCGGGGCCGTCTCCCACCTCTGTTTCTTCATCCGCAGCGATCGTGTCGGGATCTTCGGCGTATTCTTCCTCTAAGTAACCTTGTTCAGACAGATAGCTTGTGACCTCGTCGAGGTTGCCGTTCTCATTCGCTTGTTCAAGTGCTTGCTGGGTGAGGTCCTTTTTTCGCTCTGCGGCAGGAGAGCGCGAGAACGCATTAAATCCGTCATCATCGTCGTCGGCGGTGTTCTCCGTCTGGTCGATAGCGTGTTCCAGATCGCTCTTGTCTTCGAGGTCTTGGAGTGCTTCTGGCTTATCCGCGTCATCAAGATCGGTCTCATCATCTCCGAATACCCGCCCGAACGGGCTTGGGAGTCCGTTTTCTTTGACCTTCTTACTGGCACTAGTTCCGATTTCACTCGCACCCATTGCCATTGCGCCAGAAGAGCCACGATATGCTGCGCCCCTCATGACTGCTCCGGCAGCGCCACCTGATAGTGCGACCGCACCCACCGTACCGGCGATCAGCCCTGCGGTTTTGAGCTTGCCAGCGATAGATTTTGTTGTGTCTGTGGTTTTCAACGCGAAGTAGGTAGATGCAGACAAAGTAGCGACCGCTAAGAGGTAACCGCCGCCGAACGGCAGAGTATCTGCCATTGCCATCGAGAGTTCAACACCGATCCTGAGAGCAATAGCGAGAGGGATAGAGGCGACAGCAAGCGAAACAGTTGTACTAATAAACCGGTCTGCGGGACCAGTAAGTAGTTTAGCAGGCCCTTGCTTGAGGGTGTAAATCACGAGTACAAGTGGGGCAGCTGCGTACAGGGCGTAAAGGGCGATGAGCCTGACAATCAGGAACATAACTAAAACTAAGAGAACAAACCCACCGACAAGAGAAAACAGAGTGGTTGTCATCGGGTACAGAAGAATGATAGCAGCGTTTGTGAGGCCGCCTATCCCGATCGACTTCGCCATATTCTCGAGACTGCCATCAGCATCAATATCGGTTACACCAGCGAGTGATTCTTGCATGATTCCCTGTCCAACATTTGTTGACGGGAGGATTGCTTCAGTCAGGGCGTGGAGGAACTCGTAAAATAGCGCAATGAGCTCAGCGCTTGCCCCTATAACACCAATTGCCACACCGAACATCAGTAGAATCCGGCCCTTACTTGACGCAGAGTACCTCCCAAGGCCGATAGAAGCGATATACCATGCTGCGTAGGCGATAATAAGTGATATCGCGAGTTCAGAAAAGAGAGTGTTCAACTCACCGAACGTCCCGAAGGCGCTTGACCCGATGCCAGTACCGGGCGTTGCGGCGATTCCCGGAGCTTCCGGTGGGAGTGGCGTTTCAAGAAAGACACCGACATAGTAGAAGAACCACATCATGACCCATCCCATTGCGTAGGCGACCCCGTCGAAAATAAACGACATTGCGGAGACGAATGCCTCAGAGATACCAGCATCCGGTAGGGCTCCCGCTATTGCTTCTCGAGCCTTTTCGATGTAGCCTTCGTCATCGCCACTGTTGTTACTGCCATCATCGTCATCATCATCGTCGTCATCGTCGTCGGCAAAGGCGATAGACGGAAAGAGCGCTGCGACGGCCCCAGAAATGACGATGATATATAACAGTACTCGAGTGGTTGAGTGAGAGTACTCAGAAGCCTTTCTGAGCTGGTCAATGCGTGATAGCCCAGCAGAATTTTCATTCCACAGGGCGCCAATTTTGAGTAGTCGGATCAACATTTTGTGTTGTTGCGGGTTAGCGGGTGAGGCGACTGACCTCAAGGTAGCACGTGTTACGTGCCTATGATAATTGGGCTATCAGCGCCCACCAATATAAATACTATGTGGAGAAAAACGGGGGCAGTATCCCGTTTTGATCGTTAAGACAAGAAGCCCATGAGAGTGATCTTACCCTTAATTGCTAGCTCAAGGGTTGCTATTGCGACAATGAGGGGGAGTAGAGCTAATACGAACCAGAGCCCAAATGACAGCAAATAACCAAAGAATCCAGACACATTCGTTTGGCTGGCTCGGTCATAATCTGGCTCAATATAGAGATTTGAGACAGGATCAAATTCGCTGACGATTTCGGCTTCAACCGTGGACGTATCGTCGACATCAACTAGTGCTTCACCTTCCACGTCGGTGTTGACGATGGAAACCTGCCCCTCACTTCCGAGATCGGTTATCTTGACCCGGATGTTGCGGTAGTTTCTGGTAACGATTGGATCTCCAGACCCTTCCTCGGTCGTTGTTATTTTGAGGTGGTAATCTGGGTCTGCGTCAGTCCCGTTGTTGACATCAACGTATTCTGCTGTCACGTTGCCTTTGATCGCTACTCCTGCCCTATCGGTTTCCGTGTCTATGTTTTGTCCCGGTGCGGGTCCGCGTGCTTGAATTCCATCAGCGAAGATATCGGTATCGGGAGAGGCAGCTTGCTGGGTGATGGATAATCGGATCTCATCTGCGTGGATGAATTCGGGAGATCGGGAACCTTGCGAGGTCAAGGACGGAGGATCTTGTGTTACGCGGTCTCCTTGAACATCGGAGAGACCCACAGCCCAGTCGCTCCCAGCATCCCCAACAATACTACCACTGGTGATCGACACAGTTTCTGACGTGCCGATGAAGTAATTTCGAGCGGGCCTATAGTCGGAAATGTAGTATTCTTCGTCATCATCTGTACGTGCTTCAGCTAGGCCATACGACTTGTCCCGCTCTGTGTAGATACCTCGGGGATCGGAAAGTGTAGTCCCATCTGCCAGCTGGATGGTTGCCCAGTGGTCAGGGGTATCTAGAACCATATATCCACTAGCAGCTTCGGACTTCGGCTCCCAATATCTGGCAGTAACCTCGTCGCCATTGCCGATTCGAACCTCCTCAGTATTGGAAACAGTAACTGTATCGCTCAGTTCTACACTACTTTCCTGCTCCCAGTAGCAGTGGCTGGCGCTTGGTGAGTTCAATTGGCTGTCGATGCTAACTACACCGCTATTCCCGGGACCGGGGTTGGGGGCATTACTGCTGTCGCCGCCGTCATCGTCGTCATTATCGTCACTATCGCCATTATCATTTGAGGGGTCGGAGCCGGGGTCATACATTGACGGGGGGTCGTAGCCACCGTCGTTATCGTCGCCGCTATCATCACCGCTCGACGAGTCATCGTCATCGTCGTCATCATCGTCGTCATGGTCTGGACAAATCTCGGTCTCGACCGTCTTGGTATAAGATACCTCAACTTCAACTTCCGATGTCAGCTCACCAGTACCAGAGAGTGAGTCTGGAATCGACATTTGCGCTTCTGTGGCAGTGGTTGAGCTGGCCGTTGAGCCACTGCCTGTATAGATCCCTCCACTATCCATGTCAAGGGTGATATCCGGGCCTTGGACTTCTGTCTCTTCGAGATCAAACAATGTCCGTGTCCCAGATTCGATCGAATTGTCTGGTTCGTCGATTCGGTAATCAAAGGTGCCGTGGGTGCCGATCGTGTCCCCTGCGACATAGATAATTTCGTCACCGTGTGTATCCGGGTCTCCGCTGTTCGGGTCGGTTACGATAGTACTCGGCTCGATAGCCGTCAAGTCGTACTGAACATCCTCCAGATACAGCGACCCGTCTTTTGTATCGCTACTCCGACCAGTGTTCCATTTCACATGGCTAACCGACTCATTTGTGTCGGCAGCATAGTGGTTGAGATACGCATTCCACTCGGCAGTGGTGTGGTGTGCGACTAGTGAGTACGTTGTACCTCTCGAGACGATGTCACTCTGTTGTTTTACCCCCTTAGTGATCTGACTCTCAGAGAAGCCGGCTTCTTCCAACAAAATCTCGGACTCATTGCTATTGTACGTTTGTCCCCAAAGGTCGAGATACTGGATTGGCGTGATGTCAAGGCCCGGAGGAGGCGGCGGTGGGGTCCAGCCCACAATATCTTCAGACGAGTCCGGCGGGTCGTCTGAAGTGTCGTGTCTGTTATCTGGCCCGGAAATAACAGCGATTACGCTGTCAGAAGGGTCTGGGGAAGGGCCGTTGCCAGCAGCGTCCTCTACGCCCCCAAAATCGGCCGCTGCTGTCGGTCCGGTCCCTGCTGCGAGTGCTACAGGAGCTGCCAAAAGCAGTAGCGAGAAGGAGACAGCAGCTATTCGTTGGGTATCAATGCGACTGTTCTCAGGGCTCTCAGCGAGCGGGTTACTGATCATGGATCGATTATGAATGGGAAATGGTCTATGCTCCCGCATGCGGATGAAGTGCCGACACAACGTTTGAGAGTTGATGTCGGGGCCTGTTGTCGTTAAATCGGGAAGTAGCCCACAACTCCGGTGGCGAAGTTGATGAAGCTGGGGTCAACAACGATCGTCGAGGCTTCGTCGGATCCAGTCTGTGCCACACCACGAATGAGCGGCGTGATGACGTCTTCGAACATTAAGAGGGCAATTGCTGCGCCGATTGTGATCGCGGTGCGCTTGAGCCCATCGCTTCTGAAACCAGAGATACCCATTCGGATGAACAAAACAGCGGCGTAGCCGAACAGGAGAACAGCACCAATTTCGACGATGAGGCCAGTGAAGGTCTCGATGACCGATGAAATGGCGTCCGTCGCCTCAGAAGCGGAAGTTGTCTCATCATCTGCGACAACCGGTGCGACAGCAACTAGCAGTGTGCCAAAAGCACCGAGAAGGGCTTGCCGAACCTTGTGTTTGAATCTCTTATACAGCTGACCGTCATGCGAGGATTCGGTCTTCCGGTCCTCGGTGGTGTCAAAGTCTGGTTTCATGGTAGTGGGTGTTCTCAACCCCGGGCTGGACAAGTTGTTTCTTGCAGCCTCGTAATTCTCCATGCATTCTCCACCCTCTTATACGTTTTCCGGTAGATCTGATTAGGAGAAGTTGCCGGCGAAGGATGCTTAATCGGCGTGTTCTTTGTCAAACGACCACTCTCCCACGCTCACTGAACTGTGATCTTCTGAGCTCGTTCCATTAGGCTATCCGACATCCGATCCGTATCAACCAGCTTTGTTGTCCGGGGAATTGCTGTTCCTTCAAAGCCGTCAGTGCGAGACATCTCCTCATCAGCCGACTCGCTCTTGATTACCATCTTCCGCAGAGGAGAATCGGAGAGTACGGCCGTGGCCTGTGTCTCCTCACCCGTGTTTCCGGTGCCGCCGAGAGGTTTGATAGTCATGTTGAGTGCTATTCTAAATCCACCCGCATATAAATCACCATGCTACAATTGGTGGTGGTGGTGTGTGCTTGTTCTCAGAGTGGCCTCTGGATATAATTTATTGGTACGCATTATCATCTACTCTGATATGCTTCGGAGAGGTCACACTGGGATGTCGTTACTAGTGTCGGCGCCGTTCACCGGACTACTGTTGGCGGGTGGATTTGTAGCGGAAGCCATTGTCTTTACTGGCTCTCTCCTTGCTGGCGGGGGGCTTCCTGACGTTGACACGCGCGTGCCAGTCGTGAAACATAGAGGATTTCTTCACACAGTCTGGTTTGGGCTGATTTACGGAGTTCTACTGGGTATCGTATCTCTACTTGTATTGACTTTTTTGTATACAAATAATAGCATTGTACAGTCAGTTGTGGATATTGACTCACTTCAGTGGATTGCGGTTGTTAGTGGTGTCGGAGGGTTTGCTGGCGTTCTTAGCCATCTGCTAGGGGACATGATCACTCCGTGGGGGATCAACCCATTTGAGCCAGTTGACGACCGAAAGGTGAAGTTCGAATTGACAAAGGCATCGAATGAATCCTCAAACACCGCTCTATTGATAGTAGGCTTTGTAGCGATGATTGGAGCATTCGTCTATGGAGGTACTCATTTAGTTGGAGGAGGTGGATTTTGACTATCTATCGCTCCAGAACTGGCTGACTTCCTCTGCTAACGAACGATGGGAAACGACGTCGAGTTCTTCCCGTTCAGATTCACTAAGATGGCTGTGGAAGGGTCCTGAACAGTACCGGGAGTCGATTAACACTCGCACACCGACATCAGACCCTGATCGAATTACCCGTCCGATTGCTTGGCGAGCTTTCCGAATTGCGGGGATCCCGTGGGCATATTGAAATCCTGCATTACTGTCTCCACTTTCGGAGAACAGATCGCTATATGCGATCTGGGTGGCATCTGAGACTGGATCGCCAAGATACGGAATAGGGATGCCGAAGACCGCGACTGCTTTGAGTGCATCACCGTCGAAGTCAACACCTTCAGTAAGGGTTCCGAGCATCCCTGTGGTCAATACTTTCGGTGGGCCATCGATGAACTCTTTTCTGAGCTTATTAGTGGCTTCATTGCTGCTGCTAGTGTCCAAGAGGACTTCCTTAGTGATGTCCGGGTCTTTCTCAAGACGGTCAGCTGCCCATTCGCCTTCATCATACGAGGGGCCAGCTACAAGGACATTACCGGGCGTCTCACTGACGACAGCCTTGATTGCTTCGTAGTAATTATCTCTCAGTCGCTGGATTGATTTCTTTTCTTCCTGCGAATTTGCCCATTTTGTCTCGCGGTTACGAGACGTGAACTTCTTGAGATCAACCGCATAGGTGGCCCGGTTTTCTTCCGGGAACTGAAGCCCGTATTGGAGTTCCGTAATCTCATGATCTAGGTAGTTAAGTCCTGTTTCGCCCCGGTATATCCATTGTGGGGCGATGGTAGCAGACATACAAACTCCACTCCCGAAGTTGTCAAATGAGTTTGATAGCTTTCCAGCGGGAACGCAGTTTTTCACGCTAAGCAAGATGGGTTGAGGGACATCGATTTGATGCTCTGGGGCGCCGTTGCCGAAGGGTGCGCGGAAATCATCTGGCGGGATAATTTCGGCTTCGCGGAAGTAGTCGCGGTGATTTTGGAGGTAATACTGTTGGATAAACGGTCCAACAGTCTCTGCGTATACTTCAGTTGGAATGTCGACATCAGGAAGTTCGTTGGCTACTTCATGGAATGCTTCCCTGACCCCGTCGCCAACTTGCCCGCCAAGAGATGCGATTGGGGGGTCTCTGTCACCAAATTCTGAGTAGACGTATTGGAGCGAAATGTCATCGGGGGCGGGTTCTTCTGGGTCTCGGAGCGGCACATGCTCTGAGTATTCCAGTGAGTCACCGTAATTCCGAAGTTCCTTTGCGGAGGCGTCTGCTCGGGAGAAGTTATCTGGAATAGATTTTTCTGCGCGGTCTATCGTGAATTCGATTAATCGCTTGAATTCTTGTAGATCAGTAGGAGAGAGTTTGGCCCGTGAGAGTGCATCTCGGACAGCTTCAGACGCTTCCACTGGGCCTTTGTTTGCCCAGTCGATAACTTGCTGTATTTGCTCACAAGATCGGTTAAGCCCGGTAAGTGTGACCGACTTTGAGAACATGCGGCGGGCCTTAGATACGATCGTGTGGGCCTCGTCGCATATCAGGAAGGTGTCGTTACCCATCAGATGTCGGGTGAAGGCTCGGACAGTCTGCGGCTGGAGCATATGAACATAGTTTCCGATGATCACTTCTGCCTCTGGAGCAATCTCTTTCATCGCTGCGTGTGGGCAAGTTCCCTGCTGAAGCGCACGTTCGGTAAGGCGCTGTGGCGTGAGAACACTCCCAGTGTATTTGATTGGTTTGTTGTCGGTGATGTCGTCGAGTCGCCACTGCGCGTAGTAGGGGCAATACGTCTTCCCGCTAAGCTGTGGTGGGGTGTCCGGGTACGGGTGCGTGTCTGGGTCTTCGACGTCAAGTGATTTCTCAGGGTCGGATCCCTGCGCTAATTGAGCATCGGCAGCGAGTTTTTCAGCGGCAGATGCCTTATCCATCTTGTCGTCGTAGTAATTGATCATATCGTCTGTCCGGTCCATCAAGTCGCTACAGTTCTGGTAGATGTAGTCTGGGTCGATATGACCAGAGTATTTGAACGGACACACGTCCTTCTTGCCAACTAAGGAGAGGGCAGTGATAGGATCGAGAAGTTCATCTGGTATATCAAACTGGCTCGGGTCAAGTTCGCGAAGATGCTCGTTGACAGCTTCGAGATCGTCTTCAAACGCCTCAAGTTGTTGTTTGACACTGGTCGTGATAAAGATCCTATTGAAGTCCGTCATCGGAGAGCGGACCAAAGAGATCCCGGCGACAACCGAAAGAAGCGTCTTACCCGTGCCACAGGCACCTTCGAGGACGGTATAGCCACCGTCCTCGTGCGTGGATGTCTTGATAAGTTCTCGAATGCCCTCTGACTGAGCATCATACGCGTTGGGGAATGGGAAGATGATGTCCCAGAGGTCTTCAGGATGAACCTCGATCGGTTCTTCGTTCTGGCTGGCCATTATTCGAATCGGCCTCGCAGAACACCAGTGGCAGTTCGGACTGTCAAGTAGTTCGGAGAATGAAGCCGTTCCAGCATGTTGGTAGTGTCTTGAAATCCGTTTGTGGTGGCTTTGCTTGTTGCGTGACGTGTCTGGATATGTGGCCAAAATGTTGAGTTGAAGATCATGCGAGTGGGGTATGCGAATTCTATTGAAATTAGGATACGACGGCCCCTTACATATTACCCTTGGATAGGGCTTGAGTGGAGGGAGTTGGCTAAGGATCTATCGGGGCGGCAAGGGGGGTAGCCAGCTGAACAGGTTGACTACTGTTCGGCTCGCACAGAGATCGGCGTTGAGGTCACTTGGAGTGTGGTGTCGGGTGATACATCGGCAACCACTTCACCACTGCTGGTGGAGACATTCTCGAATCCGGGGTGGTTGGAAAAGTAGAATTCCCAAGCCGCTGTACTATTTGTATCGACGGTGACGCGGATGTCTCCAGAGTTGTTTGAATCAAATACGGACGTTTGAGGTGCGCCACGGGGCACAATATACGTCTGGAAGTTGAATGCGCGCCCGCTGGTAAGCCGGCGAGTCTCGGTAACGTTGAGCTCGACGAATTGGATCGCGTATCGCGAAGAGGATCCAGTAGTGACTTGTTGAGCTGGTTCGCTCTCAATTTGGCTGCTTTGTGGCCCAAGAGACCTACTGAGTAACCCCGCTTCGTATGTGAGTTCGCTACCACCGGCTGTGAACCCGACGTTACTACTTCTGATTGTATGAGTTTGTGCTGAATCTGTGTCTTCAAACTGTATCGTAGTGGTTTCTTCACCCAGTGTAACGGTGCCGGCTGGTGCGTCAATAGATGTGGCTCGAGAGATGTTCGTCGACGCGACAGCCATCAGTTCTTCTTCGAACTGCTCAGTGGCGTCTAGCATTACCTCCTGCTGAATTGAGGCTTGATTCTCTTCGATTACTGGGATCGCAATAGCACTGACGCTGAGGACGGCCGCCACAACGAGAGATGTAATGAGGATTTGGCCGATAATTGGGGCCAGAGCCCGCTGGTTGGACTGTGTTTTTGACTGGTTCATAGATCACCACCTTGAAGCGGCGAAGTCGCCAGCGAGTTTGGTTTGAATGCGACCGCGCCAGATGTGGAGTCGGGACGAATTTGGATGTTTCCGGTTGTCTGATTCACGCTAATGGTGACATGCCCTCCGGGGGTACCACCGTTCGCAGTTACATTTCCGCTGATATCCACCGGGAATTCAGCTCGTGCTTCCACTTCACTTGAGCGGGTGGGTTCGATAACGATCTTGTTGCCTTCAGCACGTATCCAGTAAGATAACCCGCCAACTTTCTCTGGAACTTCTAACCGTACTGTGGCTTTTGAATCGGTTGTGATGCCAGTCTGTGACTCGACAGTATCATGCTGCGACTGATGGTGGTCAACTGTTTCGACCGCCGAGGCGACTTCCGCCCCTATCCGATCGAATTCTGACTGGGTCGTCTGGTGCTGAATATCGTTGGCCCCTCCTGCGAAGATCGGGGTAACGCCCGTCAGTAAGAGGAGTGCGATTAGGAAGGTGGTGACATACTCAACAGTGAATGTCACCGCCCTCTCGTCTTCTGTGAGTTGTTTTGAGCGAATCATCAGGTTGGTAGTGGGTTTACTGGCTTGCCGGGAGCGACTATGACGAGCCGCGTAGTTGTTGTGTGATCGGTTGCGATAGTCAACTTGACTGGTACGGCATACACGACGTGGTGGCCGGTCGGGGTATCGGCGCTAGACGAGCTGGGTGCGGTAGAAGTCACACCGACTTCTGAACCGGCAATTGCGGAAGGCTCTCCAAGGCCGACAATCGTGTACGTGCCAGATGCGTTGTGGCCGTTCGCGATTGCTATTGTTTCGATCGTTGATGGCACATCATACCCGCTACAGGACATCCCGTTAACCGTCCCAGATATGAAGTCGACCGTTACCTCAGACGGTGCCTCGATTGAACACTGACCGTCATCGTGTTCAAGCACGATATCCGCGCCATTCTGAAAAACACTCACGTTCTGGCTGGTACTACTGTTGGATAGTTTCAGTGTGAATGGGTTCTGGTCCCCGGCAGTGGCTAGTTCGTCTGACTCGAGGGAGAAGACCGCTTGGCTGGTCTGCTTGGCGCCAGATACGGCCGTCCAATTTGAGACAGGGTTTCCGGCGCTATCAGTGCCATTCAGTACCGAGTTTTGATTTTGGGTCACTCGGGTGCCGGCGACTGTTTTTTCTCCATTGTATTCGACGAGTTCGACGTCGACGTCGTAACCACGAAACTTGCCATCGGCGCTGAGTCCGGAGACGCTCGCTATGAGAGTCTCACGGACAGCGGTTTCACGGGCAGTCTGAGATCCCAGAGTTTCGTCATGGTTGACTGACTGAATAGCAGTTGTCATACTGTAGTCAGCAAGCTGAACAACTCTATCGGACTCACTTGTGAAGTCTGTCGGGCCTGTCGCCGCCTGACTCGTCGATGATTGGGCGACGTACCCAAAGCCGATGATTGTCACGAAGAACAAGCTGATGACTACAGCCGTTACCATGAGTACTTGCCCTCGCATATCACTCTGGAACGGGCGACTAGACATCCCACACCACCACCTGTACAGTAACCACGTTGTAGACGCGGTTACTGGTGTTGTATCCTTGTGGTATCGGGTAACTGGATGAGCTCGCGACAGTACCCTCTCCCTGAGTGGTATCGACAGCAGGGGTGGTCATGCTGTGCGAGTTAGCCGGTGACCTGAGCTGGTCTTGATCGTAGATCGGGATCGTCGTTTGGATAGTCCGTGCGGTTTCATCGGGAGTCCCCCGTTGGATGATCGGGATTCGATTCGCGCGCTGACGTGGTGAGGAACTGTCACCCGACGATTCAGGATACTGCGGGATGACATAGACGTTTAGCTGAATATCATGTTGATCGCTGATGTGGGCCAGTCGCTTGCCGAATGCGGTATCTGGATAGCTGATGAATTGTCCGAAGTCACCAGCCGCAGGGGTTCCACTTCCGTCCGCGAACTTCGGGGCCGGGATGGCGCTAGTAGAGTCGTCGTCCCATGCGAGGACCGTCTGCTTGAGCGAACCGTCACTAACCGACGCAGACAGAGCAACATCTACTTCTTCGCCCACAGTTGCCCCTTGCTCGACCTGCGTAGTATCAGCTATAGAGGCAGGGGTGATCCCAGTCACCGTTACCGTACCTACGACAGCGATTCCGAGAATTGCCAGTAGGGCAACTGTCTCGAAGATGTAAGCAGCTGCTCTATCAGATGATTGCGTACTCCTTAGTGCCATGTTTCCACCTCAACCATTACAGGGCGGTCGTCAAGTACTGCTGTTGTCGTATACGACGATGCCACATTGGAGTTTGGCGGCTGGTCACCCACGACGAGCGTCCGGTTAGAACCGAATGCCGTTGGTGGTTCCTGTGGGCCAATGTAAACGAGTGTTACTCGCGATGAGAGGTTATCGCCTGCGGTAACGTTGTCTAATTGGGGGCTGTCGTTGTCAAAAAACTCTACTACCTTCTCGTGGGAGAGTTGGGTCGTCGTAGGTGACGAGGTTGTGTGTGCCGATAGAGTGTCTACGACGAGAGTCTGAGCCGTCTGTGCTGCCTCTTCCGTCGTGTCGGCCTGATTGGTGATTGGCGTGGTTAGTACGCCGCCGAGCGACGCGAATAAGACCGCGATGATAAGCACAAACGTGGAGACCGCAATCACGAACCCAATTACTGTTTGTGCCCGATCGTCTTGATACGAGTCGGTGGAGTTGGACCTCATTTAGATCAGCCCACTTTCGAAGACG
Source organism: Halorubrum sp. ASP1 (assembly GCF_005435135.1). Classification (NCBI taxonomy): domain Archaea; kingdom Methanobacteriati; phylum Methanobacteriota; class Halobacteria; order Halobacteriales; family Haloferacaceae; genus Halorubrum; species Halorubrum sp. ASP1. Next base: position 178,712 of record NZ_SGUA01000007.1, read on the forward strand.
ACCCAGATTACGGTGGCAACTACCATCCCGGCGAGTGCGAACTTGTACCCACTCTTGAACTCGCCAGTAGCGAGGAATCCACTGAACAGGCCGCCTAGCACGGCATATTGGAACGAGATGTGGAACAATACTGTTCGGAGTACGTCAGGGTTTAACCCTCCCGAACTGGATCCCACGTCCACCCCAGCGCCGGGTATTGGACCCATACTGCCACCGCTGATGAGTGGAACGAGTGTCTGGCTGAGAACCGTGGCTGCGACAATCACGATGACCGTCGTCAGAGAGATCATCGCGACAAACGACTTTGTTTCAGACGCGTGCTGCTCTCGGAGGGCCTCCTGTGAAACCGCAGCAGAGATCGCGACGTCAAGCACGTTTGAAACCCGCTCACTGGCACGCTGAGCCTCAATCAGGAGTCGAGTGGTCCGAGAGATCTGCGAATCCTTATGAGCATTCGCAAACTCAACGAGAGCTTGCTCAACTGGAACACCAAGAGCGACCTTATTTTCGATGATCCTGAGTTCCTCGTTGATTTGGGTTGCCTGCTCAGTAGACGCCTCTCGAATGCTCTCGAAGAGAGTCATCCCCGTCTCGTTTGCCGAGGAAATCTTCTGGAGTGCGCTCGGGAACTCTGAGCGGACGGACAGCCTCTTTCGTCGCCCTAGCTCATGGAAGAACGACACTGGCGCTAGGGCAACGATTGCTGGCAGCATAACCCACCATGCTGTCGTCTCGATAGGGGCGTTGATTGCGGCTTCCTGACTTGGCGCTGGAACGTATCCGTACACAATCGCCCCTACAAGGGCAGCGATCGCTAGCGGTAGGCTGACGATGAACGCGTGTTGGGGCTTTAGAGTGAAGTAGCTCAGCGGGTTCGTGAAAATCGATCGGATGCGGTAGAACCGTTCTCGGTTGGGAACAGAGTCAAATGCGGAGCTACTCTCAGCAAGGTCTGTAGCTGAATCTGTCTTGACTATGCCCTCCGACGCAGGGTGAAGTGCTGACGACGGGGTGATTTCGTCGGATTTACTCGCGCGACTCCGGCCACCGAACACACCCGTGCGGGTACGAAGCGTGGTCTTGTCATCGTCCGTAGCGGGTTCATCCTCTTCCGCGTCCGAGCTAGCGTAAGCGGATGGCGATAGAACTTGACGCTCGCCTCGGTCGATTGAAAGCGAAGTCTGCTCGTCACTGTACGGACTAATGAAATCAGCAATTAGCATGAACGCGATAGGGATGAGCGGTGCGAGGACGTAGCTAAGGAGATACAAGGGAGTTGTCCCGAGAGGTCGGAAAGAGCTAATCCCCGCTATGATCAACACCAACAGAACGGGAACAGTCGAGAACGGTACGTACATCGTGGACAGCATGTCAACGAAGTCGAGTTGTTCTTGCTGGCGGTTTTCTACGCGCTCGAAGGCCTTCTGGTTCTCTCGTGAGAAGAATTCAGAGATATTCCCACCGCTTTCGATGAAGGTCACCATGTCGCTAAACAGGCGAGACATCTCTGAAGAGGGGGTCGCTTCTGCTTGGTCGTGAAGCGCTTGCTTGAGGTCAGTACCGAAGTACTCACAGCGCCGAGTGACACTTTGGAATTCTTTTGCGACGGCTCCATAAGCGTCTTCAGCTTCGCTCATTGCGGCGATTACGGCATAGATGTTCGTGTTCCCTTCCGCCTGAGAATACATGAAGCCAATCGCGTCCGGGAGGACGGCATTGATTTCATCTTCCCTGTTACTTGCCTTTGAGGCGGTTGACCCGAACCGGTAGATAACAACCCCAAAGAAGCCGGCCAGAAGGCTACTGAGTACCGGGATAACGGTTGGGAGAGAATTCACCGAACCGGTCGCGGGGACAATGACTGCTATCGTGAGTGCCAACACCAATCCGCAAACAGTCGCCAGAGTAAATGTCTGTGCGGCGAATAGGTCTACTGGAACGTCTCTATTCCCCCGTATCCATTGATCTGGGAGTAGAGAGAGTGGCCGTTTTTCAGGATCCAGATACCGGGCAAGTCGGGCGTTAATCGACCTAACCGAAATGTCATTTGAAGTGTTAGGAAGGCGGTCGGGAGACACTTCTTCTGACTTGCCATCTACAGACATTTGTGAGTGGTTCGGGACAGTACCCTCTTCTTTGCTCATCCGCCGGTCGGCGCTTGGTGAGCTCATTGATTAGAACACCTCAGTTATACACTCGGTGAGGATGTCATCGAGCTTATTGGCCAACTCGTCGCTGGGTTCAGGTCTGTTGATGCTCTTTTCAGCACTGGCGGTCGTCTCAATGTCAATATTCCCGAGGCGGCGCAGTTTGTGGAGGTTGTTCTCCAAAGTGCCGTCAGCAATGTGGGTCAGAATAGTCTCTTGGTCTTGGATGAAGGCCTGAATCACAGCTGCGACGTCTTGATAGTCGGAAATACCATTCAGTGACAGGTAGGTGAGTACAGCCTTCCGCTTCATGAGCTCCGCCTGAAGTTGATCGTCAGACCAACCCTTCTGCTGCTGGATGTTAGCGAGAATGCCCGGAGTGGACTTCTTACTCACGTATCCATCCTCTTGCGGAGTCCACTCATAGAGCGTATCAATATCGATGCTGTCCGTGTCGGTGTCATAGCCGTTGACTTCGGAGAGGTTCGTTGCGCGGCGTACTCGAGTCCCATCTACCTGTGTTTCAGTCTGTACACAGATCAAGTCGAGGGACGCGAAGAGTGGTTTAGCGACAGAGATCGGGTCGGTTGTAAACCGGTGGACGACTTTGTCCACAGAATTCGCGTGGAACGTCGTTATCCCAGAGTGCCCAGTAGACATACCCTGTAAGAGGTCCTGTCCTTCCGAGCCACGAACCTCTCCCATCACGATCTGGTCAGGACGCATCCGAAGTGCAGACTCAAGAAGGTCATACTCGGTGATAGATGCCGAGTCGTCCATCTGGTCACCAGCCTCGCGGGTGGTCTTGCGTGTCCAGTTGCGGTGAGGCAACTTGATTTCCTGAGTGTCTTCGATCGAGACGACCTTGTTACGGCTTGGGATGAACAATGAAAGCGCATTGAGGGTCGTGGTTTTACCGGCACCAGTCCCTCCAGCCACGAGTACGGACATTTCCGACTCGATGGCAAGCCAAAGGACCGCAAGCGGATCGACTCCGTATGTGCCCCAATTTAGGAGGTCAACCGGAGTGAAGGGGACATCTTTGAACTGGCGAATCGTGTAGTTTGTCCCGTCTTCAGACACCTCCTTGCCTAGTGTAAGCTGGGCACGCGAGCCGTCAGGAATCTTTGCGTCAGCCTCCGGGGAACGGCGACTGACCTCCTTTCCAGCGAACTGTGCTAGGGACTTAACGAATCGGTCGAGTTCTTCTTCGCCGTGGACGACGTTCGTCCGGATCTGCTCGTGTTGAGCGTGGTAGACGAACACCGGCTCATTGTATCCGTTAGACGATATGTCTTCGATACTTTGGTCGTTCTTAATGGCGTCAATCTGACCGTAGCCAAGTAATTCACGTTCAAGATAGTAGAGGATCTTGTAGACGTGGTACTCATTGAGGGCCGCGTCATCCGCGTCGGATAGCGCCATAGACCGCACATCGTCTCCTGATAGCCCATCCGACTGACCGGAGCTACTGAAAGCGGTCTCTGGAGCACCACTCAGTTCATCTTGACCGGGCGAGTTCTCAGTTACTTTCGCAACCCCTCCATCGGGCGCTGCTTCTTCGCCTGATTGCGACTGGGAGACGTCGCTGTCGGAGAGCGGCAAGTCGCTCTCATCTGCGTCAACGTCTGGTTCGCTTTCTTCAGATGCCTTGCTCCGATATGCTGGGTGGCCCGCAATATGATCCACAACGGGGAGATACCCGTCTGTTTCCAGACCGCCGTAGTCAAGAGCGGTTGGCCCGTAGTACTCGAACTCTGGTATCGAGGGCTCGCTCGAATCGGACACGAGTGCCGTGAGCCGGCTCAGTAGTCCATTTGACTGTGACCCGTAAAGCGACTTCCCAGTCGACATATGAGCAGCTTCGAGAGGCGCCGGGTCGAACAGATCGTACCTGCTCAGGAGCGTGAAGACACGTCGACGGACGTCCGAACGCTGAACTTGGCTGTCCTCGTCAAGTATCGTCCCTGCGTCATTACGCAGGCTATGCTCCAGCTTCTCCATCAGAAATGCGATAAGGTCGGCTTCTGGATCGGAGAGGTAGGGCTCGACAACAAAGTACCGGACTTCATTATTTTCTTTCGAGCGACACACTGAGACGTACGAATACGGATAGGCGGCCCAGTACCTATCCAGTTCGACGAGGTCTTCGCGTTCCTCAACCGGAATCGAGGCCTCAAGATCGCCTCCGGTAGCAATCGTTGGGAGGCCCTTCGGAGTTACGAAGAACCCGCCCATGTTACTAACTGTATCTATAGCGGACTGTTCAGCTGAAATTGCGTCAGGGTAATTGGATTCTTCCATATGTAGTTGAACGAATTGGGAGACAGTCTGTTACTTGTTGATGAACAAGGTCTCGTCCACAAGAGAGTACACGAGCCCCCCATCAGGAACATCAACAGTGTTTTCGATTTCTGTTTTCGACTTGTTCAGCATCGGGACTGTCGGGAAGTTATTTGCTGAGTTTTGTGGCTCGTCAGCAAACTCCTTGGGGACGGTGATGATCTCTTTGGAGCTGTCAAGATCTTCGGAGTTGTATTCGATCGAAATGTCGCTGGCACCCTCAACAACACTAAGTGACGTTTGCTCAGTGTGGTCAAGATTGATCTCAAACCCGTTTTGGGTCGAGAACGAGACGTTGCTTGTCTTGTCTTCGCCCTCAAACACGAGCTCGAAGCTATCGCCAGAATTGTCGATATTGAGTCGACGGCCTAGCTCTGCTGCTTCCTCGTCCGCGAGGATGGTCTGTGTTCCATCCCCGGCAACGCGGGTGATCTGATAGTTTCCAGACCCCGCTTCATGAAGAACAGCCACGGTCGAATCGGAACCAGTGTAGTCGTTCGGATCACCGAATTTGAGTGTGTCAGCGTCTGCCCGTGCCACAAGCCACGTAAGGAGCTCAAAATATGGCTCGTCTGCCCCCGGCATCGTCACTTCTTCAACGTCTGTTTCAGCCCCACTAAACTCAGACTCGTACTGGCTGATTGCGTCTTCGTGGGACTGCCCTGTGTCCTCAAATACGTCGTTCGCGTTATCTTCCGATGACATTGTGTTCTGGTGTATCGCTATCGAGACAGCGTATCTCGAATTCTATCCGTAGGTGCAACGCGCATGCTATTATATCCTAGCCGGACGCCGGGGCCACCTAGGAGCCCATACGTAACATCGAACGACCGGGTTCCCTTCGCGACCGTCTGCTTATTTTCGTCGATGACCCGGATGCGTAAGTCGAAGGTGCGCGTCTTTGTTGTATTTTCTTTGTGAGCCAATTCCTCGATACTGCTGTCGATCTCAAAGTCGCTGAGGCTTATCTCTGGGTGGCGAGTGAAATCTCGCTCTGCTTTATGAAGGTCGCCCGCATCGAATGTGAAGCTGTCCCCGTCGACAATGAACCCTTCTTCTGCCAGTTTGTGATAGTTACCACCGCCCGGACGAGCTTCAAGCGCAATCAGGAGAACTTTGCCGTCCTCCATGTTCGAAGTCGTGATTGTGAACTCCGAACCGCTCCCTAGGTGGAACTGTGTCGGCTTGCGAACGTGATTTGCGCCGACCGCGTCGGTCGTGTCGATCGTGATCTTCCCTGACCCCGCTTCCGCGGCTACACTGCCTGCCGACAGGCTACCACCACCGAAGAGGCCCGCAACAGTGGACGTCAAAACCACGTCGCGACGAGTGACCGCGTACTCGCTACCAGACTCACTACAGTCGTTCTCTGCTGTTTCTGTCGACCTCGGTTCGCCGTCAGGATTCGTCTCACCACTTTCGTGTGAGCTATTTGCGGTGACTTTCATCAGGCTCAATTCATCTTCTTTCGGCATCATGCTTAGACTCTTGGGTGTTACCCGATTACAACATCCACCTCTCCATCACCTTCTGCACTCGAGGAGTTGGTGCTATTGCCCGGTGTAGTACAGGCACCCTCAGCAATCTCGACCGACCCGAGGATTTCATCTCCATCCTCGGTCGAGTAGATGACATCAACAGTTTCTCCCTCAATGTCATCACCAAGGGCATTACACAGTTCAGTGTCGGAAGGGGGAGTGCCTCCAGTTATGTCGTCGACGATCTCCTGAACCTCGCCACACGTGTCAGCACCGTCCGCGCGGACGTTCGCGATGGCCCCGTTGATTGAGCCAACATTCTCGCCGTCAACGCCGACAACGCCTGTAGCCTCGTAGTCCTCAGGCGTCGGGGGCTCGCTTGAACCATCAGTAGCGGCGTACTCCTCGATTGTTGGGTCTACCCCATCAGCCCCGCAGGTTGGGCCAGACGAGAAGTCAAAGGGGAATTCCGTCCCTTGAGGGCCTCGAATGATGATCGTGTCGTCGTCATCGGGCGGCGGGCCGCCGTAGTTGATGAAGAGCCCATCAGGTGTTTGGGCAAGGTTGATCTCTGCGTCATGGCTACTCACCGAGTCGGCCCCGAATAAGGCCCCGGAGAGGACTAAGGTGCCAGCAGCGACCGCAAGCACCATGGCGATGATCAGGATGTAGCCGACCGTCGTTGAGTTAGCTCGTCGATCAGGAACAGCTTCGGTTGGTGTGAATTCCATATGAATGGGCCGCTGAAAACTGCGGTAGGGAGCGGTGCGGAGTCGGCTTCGTTAGGCTACTTCGATCGTCTCGATGGTCTTCTCACCGCCTTCTTCGCCTACCGCGATGATTGTGATTGTGTCACCAGTTGTAAGACCAGCATCACCACTGTCACTGGCGTTTTCATACGTGTATACATCACCCACTTGTACGCCAGTGGTTTCATTACCGCCATTATCAAACTCTGCGCCGCTATTGTCACCACCCACCTTGATCTTGTCGAGGCCGTCGTCGACGCTGTTAACGGTGATCGAGAGGGTATTGTCCTGCTGGTCAACCGTAACATCCGCGCCGGGAGTGGGTGCGATGCCCGAGGTGTACCCACCGATCGCACCGGAGACGGCGCCAGCTGCGGCGACGCCGACTACGATCAAGAGCACTACAGTGGTTGCCTCGCTCAGTCCGCGGTTGTCACTAGCAAGGGCTTCTTTCGCCTTCTGAAGTCGTTCAAACATTTGTGATTTTACAGGCTCCCTCTATGTGTTGGAGCTCTGCCTACGCATCTGTCTATATCGGTTCAGTATAAATGTGTGGGAGTAACGACCCCTCCAGTGCTTGCTTCCTTAGGCTGAAGCAGGCTCTGAATCGGTAGACTCAGCGGTCGTGTCTTGGTCCGTAGCGGGTCCGTGATCCTCTCCATCGTCACTGCTGTTTGCTTTGTCTACAGAGGCTCCGTCGTCGGGGCCCGAGTTGTCTTCTGCTTCACTAGCTGCTTTCAATTCTTCATCTGGAATCTGAGGCTCCCAGTCAAGAGCCTCGGTGTTTGTGACCGGTGACGACCAGTTACGGTCGCCTATAACTTCGGGAGGGGGCGACTCGAAGACGTGGGTGATCCTCGCTACATTTTGACGCGCAGGATCAACACCAGTTAGGGAAGGGTCGACTCCGAGATAGTTGAAGCGGTAGTCTTCAAGGGCGTCAACGATGCTTTGTGGTGGGTGGTGAATGAACCGACTGGTGACTTCGTTTTCTGACTCAGCACCGGTGGATGAGCCAATTCTTGAGCGTGCCTGACCAAGTTCTTCTGGATTTCTGTCTGGGTGGACATACGCCTGTGCTGACGGATCAGATGCGGAGGTTGTTGCTTCAGGCCCGTTGGTAGCATCTTCAGGCGAGTTGTCGTGCCACGCGCCGCCAATGTAGACTAACGGCCCTCGATCTGTTAGCCGTAGGCGGGTAAGGAGCGACTCGAGTTTTTCTGAGAGTTCTCTGTCAGTGTTCATTGCGAAGTGAAGCGTCGCGGTAGCGGTTTGTGTCTGCGCTTCGACGGTCAGGATACGACCGGAAGTGTGGATATAGAGTGGTACCATGTGAGAATTAACCATCGCCTGCCGAGTTAAGCGTGTGGGAGAAGGGCGGGTAGAATAACATCGCTTAGGATGTCACAGGAACCGTGATCTGGACTTAGTTCAGGCTCATTCCCGTGGTGGTGAGTAGATATCTATTGAGTTCTCGCACCGGATACGACATGGCGGGTGCCGAAATAGATAAGTAGACAGTTAGTCCACATTAGGGTATGCCGTTAGTGCCAATTAGTATGGGCGGGGGAGGCCAAGGTTTCCCGCTGAAAGAGCCATATCTTAGTGGGTCGGAAGGTCAAGTAACTGAATCGAACATTCCGAGCAACGGGATCGTTGAAGCTGAGGAGATTATAATCGGAGAGGGGGCATCCGTTACCGCGCAAGATACCCTCTATTTGTTTGCTACCAAGAAGATAGAAATCAAGGCGAACGCGACGATAAACGGCAAAGGGAAAGGGTCTAACGGTGGGTATGGTGGGTACGGGACGGAAGATCCCGGCGAAAAAGGCAACGAGGGTATGATGGGTGGTGCCGGGGGAGATGGAGGCTCGGGAGGTTGGGCGTCCGCTTTTGCCCGTGACTACGACGAAGGCGGTCGAGGCGGTGACGGTGGAAACACTCGGTCTGTCAGTGCGAACAAGTTGGCCGCTTATTACTCGATGGCCGTCTCATCGTCGTTTACTACGTTGCCCAGTCTTGGTGGTGCTGGAGGCGGTGGTGGTGGTGGCGGTGGTGCTTCGTGGAGCTCTGGACAGGCGGGCGGAGACGGGGGCAACGGCGGGGCAGGATTACTACTCTGCGCTCCTGAAATCGTCGTTGCTCCCTCGGCCATGATCGACTTGCGGGGCCAAGATGGTGAAGACGGTGAAAGTGCTGGGGACCAAATCGAAGCAAACTCTGGTGCCGGCGGCGGTGGTGGTGGCGGCGGTGGAGACTGTGCCGCAGTTGGTGAAACGGTTACACTTCCAGATGGAGTCGTCAAACAGAGCGGAGGGTCTCCCGGCCAAGGTGGAGATGAAGGTTACTCAGAAGGGTCGTCTGATGGCCACAGGGGGAACTGGGGGAATAGTGGGGAGTTAATTGTCCCATGACGAGTAGACAGTTCTCAGGAGATATCTGTTAACATGAGTCTTGAACCAGTTCTAACCCGGACAGAGATAGAAGAGCGGACTGTGACGATAATGATGGATGGCGACGAGGTCGTCAGCGAGACTGTGCCAGCTGATGCGACATTATCGATCACACCAGTCAAACAAAACGACGAACCAGAAACATTCATCGACGATAATATTGAGTTTTCGGTTGGATCAACTGGTTCCGGTGGGGAATACAAAGATAAAACTCATCTTGATTTGGATGTTGATGATGGGTCAACGGTCAAGTTGGAATATTCTGCCAGTGGTTCTGTTGGAGCTGATAGTGTTACTCGCCCCGGTGATGACACTTCAGGTGGTGCGGAACTCGATATAACTGTAGACGGGTCGACGAAGAACTTACTGGGCCTTTTTGTGTACAACACTTATACTGGAGAATACAAGCCTCGTAAGACTGATCAAGCTTCTGACTCAGGGACACTTACTGTCGAAGGCCCGAGTACAATTACGGTTGATGGGTCTGTGCGGGCAAAAGCTCCTGATGAAGTCCCCGGTTCATCGCATGGAGAATATAGTATGGATTTTACTGTGTCTTTTGTGTCATCTGTTTCTGGTGACGACATTAAAGTAGAAAATGTTGAATACTAGTTCTGATTGGAGAGGTTTTGTTTCGATACTTCGGTAGGGTTGTCACGCGAAAAATGTAATTACCACCGTAGCCGATACAATACATATGGAGTTGACACCTGTTGGTGAGGCAGAGACTAGATATCCTTCTGTGACGGTTGAAATTGGCAATGATGAGCTGGTCACTATAGACAAAGGTGGAAATGACGTAACGGTTGATCTTACACAGGGATCAGGTTCGAGTCCGACCCAAATTGCGAGCCCAAGTATTACAGACGAAGATAGTGGGTCAATAACCGTTCCAAGTGGGACTACATACAAAGTTGAGTATTCGATTGAGGCTAATGCCGGGACAAGTTTCAGAGGATACAATTCAGGGGGGGCTGATGCTAGTGTTTCTCCGGGCGCTAGCGTGAGTGCGTACGTTGGTGCAACTGATTATGGGAGCGAGAATCCTACAAAGAGTGGGTCGGTTGAGGTTAAGGGACCAGCAACAATCTCGTACGAGGCGGATTCATTCGAGAGTGGAGGGGGAAGGGGGTACGCGTATTCATCTGCGAGTGTGGACCTTACTGTATCTCGTATTCCCCCAGAGGTTTCGTTTGAGACAACCCTCGTTACCGATGAGTAGTAGCGGTAGTTTTGCTAGCAAGTCAGGTCGTTAACGGAGATCCGAAGGGGAGGGTCAAAAGGCGGTTGAGAGCAGTCGGTAGGTCAAAAACGAGCCCTTTCTGGGATACGTCAGTCGTCCCAGTAATCGTACCCAATTTTACGCATTTCCTTGAGGAAGTCGTCATCGGAGAGATCGGAGCGGAATGCGGCGGCGTAAACATCGAGTTTAGAGACCTTCTCGTCGGAGAATTCGCGGCGAGCAAGGGCAACTAGCTCGTCTATCCGCTGTCGATCGTCGTCAGAGAGGTAGAAGTTCACAGACGATCGATTGTCCTTAGCTCCTTCCCGTCGGAACTTTGGCGGTATGTCTTCTTGCGAGAGTTTCTGCGTCGAGTCCGAACCGCTAGACTGGTCATCTGCTGTTGCTTGTGTCTTGCTTTCCTGCGACTCTGTGGACGCATTGTCAGCCTGAGGCGCCTCGTCGTCACTGGTCCCCACCCCGCCCCAGCCGTCATCTTCCAACTCTGCGGATTCTTCGGCCGCAGCGAATGGGTCGTCATCACTCATGCTGAGCTACCTCCGTGTTCCTTGCGGATTTCGTCAGCGATGTTATCGTTACGGCTGACTCCACCGTATCGCACGATGTTTGCGATTTCTTCGAAGTACTCGAGCTGTTGGCTTTCGTCGTTCACGTACCGAAGGGGCGCTTCCTTGTCGAGATCGCCATCGTACCTGATGCCGGGCTTCGGGGTTGAAGAGAGCGCGCCGTTATCAATCTCCGTCCAAATCTCATCAGGGATTCGGGCAAAGTTCGGAACCCACCGAGTGATGCCATCTCGAGTGTTGATATTCTCGAGTAGCTTCCGGTCATTCGTCTGCTGGTCAAGTCGCTGGTTGATCTTGTTGGGAATTAGACCGAGGATCCGGACGCCAGCATCAAGACGTTCGTTGAGCGGTTTGTGAATCCGCTTTATCGTGGAGTTGATCCCATCGTCTCCTTGGACTCCAGACACGACAGGCACGACCAAGTTGCGCGCTGCAACAACAGCATTTTTTGTTGCGAGGCTGCGGTTAGCTGGGGTGTCAAATAAGATGTAGTCGTACCGTGAGCCGAGCCACGGTTCGACGATCTGGTTCCGGAGGACCTCGACTTCCGACGCGCGCCCACGGAAGAAGCCTTCTAGTTGCTCAATTCGGTGGGTTGCGGGAATGAAATCAAACCCGAATCCAGTGTCGTGGACGAGGTCCTCGAGCTCAACATTAATCCGTTTTGTCATGGCTTCGCCGATGTGGTAGCCATCGAAGAACTCTTCCTCGAAGCCGAGGTGGCGGCTGAGGTGTCCATTGTCGTCGAGGTCGATGAGGAGAACTGAGTCCTCGCGTGCGAGCTCACACGCTGTATTTTTTGAAACCATTGTTTTGCCCATGCCGCCTTTCAGAACGTTGAACGCGACAGAGCGAGGCTGTTTTTCAGACATTGGTCTTACTGGCCTCCTCGGTGTGTGGCCGCATGGTCGGTAGTCAACCCGTCCAGCCTGCCTGTTGCTTGGCTTGGCATACGACGGTATAGAAAGCCCGTTGTAATAAAACTACGTCAGACAGACAGAAACACAGACAGTTACCTAGATACATTTCTGTCTGGAAAGACGCGCAGTAATCTGAATAGACAGACAACTAGTTATCTATAAAGATTCCTGTACAGTAAACCGTCTGAATCAGCAGATAACAGGCGGCAGAGCAAAATTGACTGGGTTCAGAGTAGGCAGATGAGGACGCAAATTCTTTGTTGGAAATCATCAATGGAAGGTAGCGTCCCACTCAGCGGGTTGTCTGTCGCCAAAACGAGCGGGAGGCATCAAGGCGTGACAGTCCGGGCAGTTCTTGAGCTGATCTGAATCCTGCTAAAGGGATTGTCTGTCGGCGTAGATTGGTTCAGATGAAAATAGTTGTGTGGCTGCTACGCCTTCTAGTCCAGCTACAATATTGTGTAGGAGACAATTGGGTGTCAACCTTGGTTGCCTGAGGTGCTTTATGTGATATTCATTAACGGTGTTACTGTCACATTTGGAGGTGAATGGAACGCTATGTAATTTGGTGCCAGCAGATATTAGCAAAGATAATTGGTTGAGAGGGTATTTTACAATCCTTGTTGTGAGTATAGACATGGGTCTGAGGAAAAAGTTGTTCGGGCGTTATGGGTGGAGATTTCGAAGCCTTGTCGCCGGGACAATATTGCTGACCGTTGGACTGGCAATTGGATTCACACGGTATCTACAGGCTGTGGGGACCACTAGCGCAGGAGTAGCTGCGATAGGAGCAACCTGTTTTGTCCTGCTACTCAACTTCGGGACGCTGGGGATCATCGTTGGTGACAACATTGGGACGGAGCTATCGAGGTTACTGACGGTTGCTGAATCGATCGAAGACGGGGATTTCAGTACCAGTGCCCAGTCAAGCAGAAATGACGAGATCGGTCGGTTGTTTAGCAGTGTCGACGACATGCGGATTTCACTTCGTGGCGCTGTGAGTGAGGCTGAGACAGCACGAGCTGATGCCGAAGAAGCACAGGAAGAAGCTGAAGAGCTAAATTCAACGCTGATGAGTCAGGCTGCTTCCGTTGGTGATGCTATGGACTCTGCGGCAAATGGTGACTTTACTCACGAGCTTGAATCTGATGCTGACGTTGAGGCTATGCGAGAGATCACGACCTCGTACAATAGTATGGTGACTGAGCTATCAGGAACAGTCACGGAATTATACGAGTTTGCTAACGAAGTTGAACACACGTCTACCGAAGTGTCTGAGAAAGCTCAGCGCGTTGGAGAGATGAATCAAGAAGTTGCGACACAGATCCGGGCCCTCGCAGGCGACATAGAATCCCAGAGTGAAGATCTCCAAGAAGCAGTTAATGAAACTGACTCGTTTAGCGCCCTCATCGAGGAGATAGCGTCGACGACAGACGAAGTGTCGAAAGACGCAACGATGGCTGTAGAAGTGGGGGAAGAGGGTGAAACGAAGGCAACAAGAGCAATTGAGTCGATTCTTGCGATCGCTCAGTCGCTACAGGAGTTACAGGGGGTAATCGAAGGTCTCGACAGCCAGATGGACGACGTCGGAGATACGACAGACATCATTTCTGATATAGCCGAACAGACCAATATCCTCGCATTAAACGCGTCTATTGAGGCGGCTCGAGCAGGAAGTGATGGAGATGGGTTCGGAGTTGTCGCTGATGAGGTGAAACAACTTGCAGAGGAGACACAGGAGTCGACAAAAGAGGTCGATCAAATCATTTCCGACGTGATTGGCAACGTTGACGACGTCAGTGCGGAGATGGACCAGACGGTAGCAGAAATCAACGAAACAAGTGACTCCGCACGAGAGGCTGGTGAAGCAATTGCCGAGCTGACGGAGACCGTGGAGCAAGTCGACACAGCGATGAAAGATATCTCGGATGCTACAGCCGAAGGCGCATCTGGGGTTGAACAGGTTGCGGCAATAGTGAGTGAAGTGAGTCAGGGAGCTGATGCTGCTGTCGAGGAGGCGAGGTCGGTTGCTGATTCGGCAGAACAAGCCGCAACTACAATGGCCGAAGTTGAAACCACAACAAGTCAGCTGGCGAATCGCACGCATGAGCTTGAAGAGCGGCTAAGTGAGTTCGAAACGCAAGATAGTGTAGAGCCGATGGAGGTCGAACAACCGGCAGGCGGGAGTGTTGGAGCGGTTCAGACGGGGGTTGATGATGATTGACGTTGCGGGCGTTCACTATGCCACGGCAGGAGTGTACGCAATCGCGACTGTAGTATTGAGCTTACTCACACTCCAGATCAAGGATGCTGGTCGCCGGTACTTGTATCCGATTATTGCGATCGTCGCACTCGGAGGGGCCATGGCGGTAGCGTGGGGTGCTGGTCTTGGGACGTACTCAGTTGGGAGCGGGGAGATCATGGTCCCTCAGGTTATCACGGACTACCCGACATATGCTGTCCTCTTTGGGTTCACTGTCTACGTCGCAAACGCCGGACGGCGGTATATCGGACTCGTGGTAGGCCTTCTGCTCGGCGTTCGGTTTGCGTACGATCTGGTGGCAGTACTCGAAGGAACACTCGCAATCGTTGCGAACGGGGCAATCATAGTGGGCTACGGCGCTGCGGTCGCTCTCATGTACGGCCCTATCGCGCAGGAGGCTGCGAAGGAAGCCCCTCGTCGTGAGCTGCTATATAAGAAAACGCGAAACCTGATCGTCTTCATATTCGCGATGCTCGTTGTATGGTCACAGCTTCAGGTGAGCGGGATCTTGGACGAATTCACGTTGATAGCGACTCTCCAGTACACGAACATTATCTACCGTGTCGGTTTTGCGGCGTTCGTCGTGAGTAATATTGATGTCCTAATCGGGGAGTCCAAACAGTCTACCGAGAAAGAGTCTGCTGTGGCGCACGCAATCACGTCCGACTGAGTTGAGCATCTACTCGGTGGCTTTTCTGGACAGTGTACTCTAAGTCGCTATACAAAGGCGCAGCCTACGGCTAGGTGCGATTTGGATTAGTCTTGGCCGAAATGCTGGAGGGCCGAAGGCGTAGAAGCTCTGGAAGCCAGCTACAGATCGCGTGCTTGGACAGTCTTGCGATCGTTAGCTTCGGCTCGTTCAGCAGCATCCGACAGAAGCTCTTCAACTTCCTCGTCAAGAGCTTCGTAGAAGTCTGCGCTCACGTTACTGTCCTCTAGGGCCTCCTTGACGGCGGCCTTTACGACTAAGTCTGCCATATGCGAATAAAATATCCACCCCATCGAATATAAAACCGATGTTCTATTTGGCTGGTATTCGCAGGAAGGAGGACTGGTATGCCTCTGACAAGAGGAATCCGCACAGGGGCAGTAACGTGCATTCCCCCGGCTACAACACGCTTCTGCTGTGCGTATGGGGCGATAGCCCGGCGGGATTGTCGGGCATGGATGTCACACGTAGTGCCCCATACACCCGGTTGCGTGTTGATTTAATTAAATTGTGCGATTCTGAATCAGAGGTACTACGAGTTGGTCAGATCACACGCAGAAAGGACGAGGTCAGGATCGTCGAGTAACGTGTTGACCATGTGGCCACCCCGACCGCGGCCTCGCGATTTGTATTCTTGATCAATCAGCGAGAGAAAGTCAAGTTCATCGAGAAGTCCCCGCACACGCCGAATCTTCAGCGGATCAGTCCCTTCCCGATCACAAATTGTCTTGTAGAACTCGTATAGTTTCTTGGTGGGGACTTCTCCATCTGTATGTCCGTTTTCTTTCGTTTTCATAGCTAACGCGATGAGTAGATACTGAGAGTGGTCGACTTGGCATGAGATCAGTTCAGCGAGTCGTGCTTCTTCTTGACGGTCTCGGGCCTCATCGATGTGGGCATCGGTGACCGTGCTTGCCCCCTCTGCTTCGGCCTTTTCACCCGCGAAACGGAGGATGTCTATTGCCTTACGAGCGTCTCCATGCTCTTTCGCGGCGAAGGCAGCCGCTTTCGGGATCGCATCTTCAGATAATGCGCTGTCGGCAAACGCTTCTCTCCGCGACTTGAGGATCTCTCTGAGTTGGTTTGCATCATACGGCGGAAAAACGAATTCTTGCTCACCAAGGCTCGACTTGAGCCGTTCATCTGCCTTTTCCTTATATCGGATGTCATTGCTGATGCCGATAATTCCGAGTTTACAGTCGGATATTTTGCCTGCTTCAACGGCACGTGACAACAGCATCAAGGCCTTCTCACTATCTTCGTCGCCAATCTTGTCGATTTCGTCGAGGACAATGATACCGACGTCGTAGGAGTGATCGAGAATGTCCCAGAGTTTCTGGTAGTACTGAGATGTGCTAATCCCCTTGAGCGGGACGGTAATACCGGTATCAGGAGAGTTGAATTCGCGTGCGATAGAGGATATTAGATCGGTTTCACTGTCTTCCTGTAGGCAGTCAATATATGACACCCCGACCGAAACACCATTTGATTTAGCTTGGGGGACGATATTTTTCGTCACATACTTCGTACAGAGCGATTTGCCCGTACCTGTCTTTCCATATACGAGGGCATTATTTGGAGTTCGGCCGTGGACCGCTTGTCTGAGGGCGTTAGCGAGTGATTGTATTTGTTCATCTCTCCCTATGATTTTGTCACCCTTAGGAAGGTGCTCAACACGAAGCAGGTCCTTGTTGGCGAATATGGGATTGTCGTTCTCGAACAATTCGTTTGGGTCAATCATAGTTCCTACAATCTCCTGACTGGTTATAAATCTACTGACCGTGGTGCCGCGGTAAGTGTGTGTATATCCGTAGTAGAGTGGTATCAGAGCGTGTTTCTAATTCAGGTAGATCGGTGTATTGCCGCCGTATCTCGAGAAGAGACACACCGCATTGCCGCCGCAATAACAGTAACCCGCTGTCAAGCAAAGGAGACACACCACATTGCCGCCGCAATAGCAGTAACCCGCTGTCAAGCAAAGGGGACACACCGCATTGCCGCCGTAATAACAGTAACTCGCTGTCAAGCAGGGGGGACACACCGTATTGCCGCCGTAATAACAGTAGCTTGCTGTCAAGCAGAGGTGACACACCACATTGCCGCCGTAATATCAGGGGATCAGTGGTGGTGAAGCGGGTGAGCTCAAACTTGGCTTGGGATGGGAGCTATCGTTGAGATGGCGGTGGTGTCTCGTTAGTAGTTGGCAAGACTCTCAAAGACATGGACGTGTTGTTTCTGATCAGGCGAAACCGAATCCCCAGAGCCGACCCACATCTACTGCGGTTGGGGCACACACCGTATTGCCGCCGTAAGTCAGTACCCGCCACGGGTGGGGACACACACACACCGTATTGCCGCCGTAAGTCAACTGGTCCGAATTAGATTTCTTGATTCCACGAAGAAGTCTCTCGTGTGATGTCACCCGTAGAAGTCGCAAAAGCACAATAGAGGGCGTCTTAGCAGTGATCTCTCCGCTGTTCAATCTTATACCGATCCAGCTAGTGAGCAAAACACGGGGTTCTAAATACCCACCCGCCGTACCATAGCCGCACTGGTTTTTTGGCGTACTGACGAGCCGAGTGGTTTTCGGCGAGGAAACATGAAATCGGGGTAGAAACGTCCTCGACGTGTTTCTGTCCTTGTCGAGAGTACGCGCCTGAACGAGACAATTGGCGATGAACAAGCCATGATTTCAGGTCCGACCCGCCTTTTCTGTTTGCGGCGGCAATACGGTGTGTGTGTGTCTACAATCATATTTGTGTTGCTGGTAGAGAAACACCGCTAAAGTTGTATAAACAGACTGGATATAGACTGCTCTGTTTAACCAACAAGTCTGTATGATACAGGGATCTGTTGGTTAAGAGAGGGTGGGTCCACCTGTCCCGTCAGGATCGAGGGAGAGACGGGTTCGCTATTCTTCCGAGCTTCCAGTTGTTAGCTGGATATAGGCGCTAAGCCCCCACCCTCAAGGAGCGAACGGCATCAGCCGTGAGCGATTAGGGGTAGGGTAGTTCACTGTCCGCCGAATCCGAACAACCGGGCGGCACATTGCCAGAGCTGGTTAAGGAGTGGTTTGTCTTGTGGCGGCGATCGTGAGTAGTCTTGTTTGGGGTTGTTTGGCTGCTTTTCAGGGGTCGGCTGGGGTGTTGATAGCGATCGAGTGTCCTTACTGAGTGACAGGTTAGACGTCGTCTCTTCGCGTGTCCAGTTTTCTACTTTACTGTTCGATACTTCGCCTACGTACTCAACGAGTTGCTGATTCGTCAGTCGATCGCCTTTCGGATGATTCCGGGCTATGTACCTGTTTAGGTCTACTACTGTTTTCTGGTGGTTCGTTGCCCGTTTGATTCGGGCGTTAAGTGCTGCTACAGTGACTGACCCTTCCCGATAAGCAACCTTGCGGGTAGGCCACGTCTCAGGGTCAGAAAGGATTACATTACCTGCGCTACGCGTGAGCGACTGGTTTATCCGGTCGCTTTCGTTATAGTAGCTTGCTGGGAGCGTGGTTCCATAGTATTCTGCGTAACCCTCAAGAAACCAGTATGCGTCTGCCGCAGTCTGATATGGTTGGCTTGCGTGCGCGAGCTCGTGAGCCCAGACGCTCGGATATGTGTCCGTAGGTAGGTCTGCTCGAACCCATCCCTCTCCCTCAGTGGGCCACATCATTCCAATTCCTTCCTCTGGTACCTCTCCAGCGGGGATCGCAAGAAGACTAACCGAGTCTTGGTAGTTGTGTAAGCCGAGCGACCCCCCGGTTGAGGAGAGCAAGTTGAGGGTCTGTTTAGGTGTTTTTGATAGCGAGTCTGCGCTTTCTGACGGGACCCATAACCGATATTCGACCCCGTCGACGCTTCTAGTATACGTGCTGACGGGTCCAAAGTACGCAACCCTATCACCAACAACCCCACTTCCCTGTATGGTAGTGTTACGGACTAGTGAGACGTTCCGACAATCGGCCCTGAGATCGATAGTGTGCCACTGATGAGAGGCCGTGAACGCAGTATGGTTCTCAGCCCGGTATTGGACGGCATCTTTTGGAACGGTATATGTTAAGCTAGGTTGATCTGCTTCTGAGTGGTTCTGTGTCGCATTTGGCTGCCAGCTGTATGCTGCCCCAGCAGTAGTTGTATCAAACCCGACTACACGAATTCCATCAGGGGCAATCTCTGCTGACTGTAGAGATACCTCGACCGCAACGTCTGTTAATGTCGGGTCTGCTGTTAATCGGCTGGTGACTGTGACCGTTCCGTTCTGTTCCAGAGTGAGGGTCGTGTGTTGAGTGACAGTGCGGTTGGCTTCCTCATCACTTACAGTAGAAGACATATTGTGGGCCACGTCGGTGGCCGGTCCATCCCCTTCCTCGACAGCTGCCGGTGCCGCTCCTGATGGTACTACTGCCGCCGTGGTAAGAAGCGAAATCAAGAGAAATCCTGAAAGGGCGACCGCAGTAAACGACTGTATTAGTGAGGATTTCCGACCACGTATCATCTATCGACCATCTATACCGGTATCGCTTGAATGTTTGCGTGTGCTGTTTGGGGAATCGTCGCGAAGATATTATCTGTTAGTATAACATACTAACTTTGTGGCCAGCACAAATCAAATCAAAAAGTCCGCCTCTGGTGTTGCGCTCCAAGTCACAGAAGCAGCTCGGACAGCGCAGTTAGTAGAAGAGAATCCGGAAGGCGAGGCACGTAGACTAGCCCCTGTCCGAGTCTATGGCTTCGACGACTTTCTCTTAGTGGTGGATAGAGAGCGAGTAGCTCCAGCGCAGGTTGCTGAGTTGGTTAGGACTGTATCCAAGGCACGCGACTCGATTTACCGAGGCGGGGACGCACAAGTACAAATCGCAGGCAATGGGTATCAGGTTCAGTTACCCGGAGCGAAGGATGCGGGATTCCAGATCGGAGACAAGGCACCTGTATCATCCAGCTCTTCTGCGTGGGGAGTGGTGTGTATCTTTCGAGACTCAAAAAACACTCTGGAGAGCGATGTACTAACGATCCGACGGGAACAAATCCGGGAGTGAAGTCACACAACGTTTTAGAAGTGGAAGTAGTGATACAACACGTCGATACGTATGACAGAAATTCCGCCAGAGCTCAAGACGTTGTTTACTAGTGATATTGAGAAATCCTCTGATGTTGATGGAGCGAGTGAGTATCATATTGCTGTCCCTGCGAGGGAAGTCGAAGGGGGAGATCTGACCGTTAGTGAGAATTACCGAATAGCGGTCCTCAGTAGTAACAGTGGACACTCCAAGGATGTAAAGTCGGACGATGTTCAAACAGACCGGTCCTCTCCTGAGCAAGAGGCTTCGAATGCAGACAAAGTGGACTCTGATTCTCCTCCTGTTCAGGAAGGCGAAGTCAGGGAGCTTGAGATTGAAACAATTGGAGAACAAGGCGATGGGATCGCGAAGACTAGCGAAGGGTTCGTAGTGATCGTCCCTGAGACGCAGACAGGAGACACTGTTACGGCGGAGATAGAGAGCGTCACGCCGAACGTCGCTTTCGCAGAAAAGGTACAGTAACGGCTGTCCCACTCCGGCCTTTGCCGGTTGTGAGTACCGCTTGCTCGTTGCTGCGGTCTCGCTACTCTCGACTGGGAATATCCCAGTATTAGCGCGCATCCATCATGTTTATTACTGGATACGGCCGATTTCTCGTATGGCCGGTATAGAGGGTGATGAGTTCTTGATCCATGTCGATGACGCTATATCTGAGGTCAGTGGTCAGAATAGCAATCACCCACCAATCACTACAGTCGGGGAGATGTTCTCAACACCTGTCCGTCGAGATTTGTGCGACTATTTCGTTTCTGAAGGCTTATTTGGAGACAGCAGCCCAAGATCACTGTCTACGATCGCCGACGATGTCGGTGTCGACATTCAGAGCGTATCTGACAATATTGGAATCTTTGAGGAAATCGGTATGCTCTCTTATACGCGCGAAGGGCCTCGACATCTGTACTCTCTAGTCACCGATAACCAGACGTTCACCACGGTAACCGCATGTGCCGGTGGGTTTCGGGAGTTGCTATCCAATGTTGATGGACCACGTCTT
Source organism: Halorubrum sp. ASP1 (assembly GCF_005435135.1). Classification (NCBI taxonomy): domain Archaea; kingdom Methanobacteriati; phylum Methanobacteriota; class Halobacteria; order Halobacteriales; family Haloferacaceae; genus Halorubrum; species Halorubrum sp. ASP1. The sequence continues at coordinate 199,648 of NZ_SGUA01000007.1, forward strand.
GATGTAGACAAGGCGATCGAGAGCTTACCTGACCTGTTTCGGTCAAGCGTTCGACGTCGGCTCTGTGAGATCTGTTTTACTAGTCACATCGCAGGCGGTGTACAAATCGACCCGCTCTCTCTAACGGAGTGGGCCGATATTGCCGGCGCATCCCGCTACGCAGTGAGTCAGCACTTGCCTGTACTTGACTCAGTGAAGATCATGATGAGGCACTCTGAAGAACATCAAGACAAATATACAGCGAACACCGGGTCGCTCGCACTCGAGCTCCTAGCCGGCGTTGAGATCGCGGCAAAAGGCAGTTCTACGTGAACCGACCGGGGGGTCAACACCCAGAGTACTCGTCTTGAGTCCTAGAAAAACGGAAGGAAGTCAGCGACCGGGTTCTGCTGCTAGAAGCTAAACCGCTCGTTGAACGGGACAACCCGGTACTCGTATGGCGCGTCTTCGGGATCGACGTCCGACGTGGCCGCTGTTGTAGCGGTCTCACCGGGTTCGATTTCAGCCTTGAGCGCTGGTTCGAGGTGGAACCACTCATCGTCCGACTTCCACTGGATAGCTCCCCTGAACGTGCCAGCTGAATCTCCTGTATTCTTTACGACGACACCCAGTTCCTGATTACCGGTTTTACGCTCGTCTGGAAGGTCAAGCTCTACAAATTCGAACTTTGGTAGGTCGGTTTGCGGATCTAGCTGAGTGACAATCTCCGGGGCGGAGTCATCATCAGTAAACGCGACGTTGAGACTCAGGTCACTCAGATTTTCGATGTCTACTGCTGACAAGATGTAGTATGTGCCAGAGTCTCCTGCGCCGAGTTCGAGGTTATCAATGTGACTTCCCTCGAAGGTGCTGTTCATTGGCGGATACCGGCTTCCGTGATTGAAGTCGACAACTGTCTGGCTCAGAGGATTCTTATTATCTGTGTAGACTTTCTCTTCAGTCGTCATGGGCTTTGAAGTGCGGTTTTCTACTGTCATCGAAACCCGTGCGATGACCTGCTTAGACGCAGGCGACTGGAGTGCTTTAACCTCGTTAGAATACAAGAGGCCCGCGGATTCCGCTTTGATGTAGTGGAACGTGCGCTCGATAGAGAATTCTTCTGGTGTGAAGCGAAGGCCAGAGGGGTGGTCGAAACTTTCTCCGAGAGTGAATTCCTTTGAGCTGATGTCCACTGCGAGATCGAACTTGTCGTGAGTGCTTGCGAACCCATTACCGCCCCGGAACTCCCACTTTCCGGCGAAGGCTGGCTCGAACGGCCCAACAGTCACCTCCTTTGTGTCCCCAGAATTGAGTCCGTCGACGACGATCGTACTGTTTAGTGGGTCGACTCCGCTCGAGGGGTGGAACATTTCGACATCAGCTTCCGTGTCGAGTGTCTCACCGCCCGTGTTCGCTACGACTGCCGTAATCGTGAATTCATCTCTGAGGGCGACTCCCTCTTCAGGAGGAGTTCCAGTTAGTAATGCCAGCCGTGCCGGGGCATCTTTATTCACCTCAAAGTCAGGTGTGTCGGCACCCCTCGACGACCCTGAACACCCAGCGAGAGACGTAGCGATCCCACTTGCAGCGACAGTTGCCATCAACTTTCTGCGTCGCATGTAACGTTGTCTACCTATCCATCAGTCAAAAAGATAGGGTACTCAATCCGAATAGATCCAATCCTCACTTGTTTGTATCAATTCTGAAGGAGATAGCTGCTTCAACTCTTCATCTGTGAGCATGAGCCTTTGACGGGGAGACCCCAACCCAACGCGAACCTTTTCGGTCGTAACAAGGCCAGCATCACTCAGTCTCGTCTTGTACCGTGATATCGTCGAGTTTGATCTAATCCCCAGTTCCTCAGCCCACTCACCAAGATCGTGTAAAAATCCGTTATGCTTAGCAGTCAGTAGGGGCGCCACAAGAGAGAGACAGCCCGCCCGGCTATCAGTAAAGTTCGTCACTCCATTGAGCGCCTCAGCGAGGTCTTTCCCAACTCCATCAACAACGTGTTCAGAGAGAGTCCGTTCAAGTCGGCCGAAGTCAATTGCTCCCAGCTGATACGGTTCAAAATCCTTGACAGTGGGTGCGTAGCTCTGGCGAATATCAGAGTCACTTGCCGATCTGTTCTGGACTGGTAGGTACTTACTCTCACCCACCTCCGCGTAAACCCCATCAGAAGTTGTGATCAGTCCAGAGAGGAGCTGTGGCCCAGTCGACCGAAGAGACAGTTGACCATTCTGTACCAGTTGGTCGGCTCTGGAAGCCAGAAGGGTTTGGTCGGCGAATGACGACAGATTACCCTCATTCGTTAGAACATCCACTCGGCCATCTGAGTCCTCTCTTGAGAGTATCTGGACAACTCGGGAGATTTTCCGGACATCAGCCCCAACTACGAGCGCTCGTCCATCGGAAGCTACAACGTCACGTTGTAACACACTCTTCAAAGAGGCTGTCTGATCGCCATGCTCCATGTGCTAGTTTGTAGATGAGCCGGTTGGCTTATATTTATTCGGTAGACATGAGATGAACCGAGAATCAGAAAACACCACGCTGCCGCCGTAATAACAGCGCATACGTTATCACGCGGGGTTTGCGTTATCAGACGAGATTCGTCAAATATTCTTCGCCCGTAGCTGGTGTATTGCTCACGTCAATAGCGAGAAATAGGTCTACAAAACCCACCGATGTGGCTGATCTCACCGGATTTATTGAAGATTGGCTCGCCACGCACCCAGACATGCGAAGCGAAGTCGTTGTTCTCATTTACTTGATAGCGCGTATTGAACGAGATACCTTCTCTTGCGCTCTCCATCGTTTGCTCAACTCTTTGCTGTTCAGAAGGGTGGATTGTATCAAGAAGCGCGTAGGGGTCATTTAGGATCGACTCGACATCTTGTCCGAATAGACGTTTATATGGACCTGATACAAATGTAAACTCTTCTGACTCTGACGAAAATAGCCAGCACACGTCCTGCGATTTCTCAGATATACTTTCGAATAGTTGTTCCACATTCCGAGTTGGGATAGCGTCGCTTTGACGATATACTGCTGAAGCAACGCGCTGTGTGAGTTCTTCGTAGTGGTCCTCTCCCGCCGATTTACGGATGAAGTCCGTTGCTCCTGCGCTAATTACCTCATCAGCAACGCGGGATTCACGCTTGTTACTGTAGATGATGAACGGAAAGTTGGGGTGGTTCTTCCTGATCTGCTTGAGGAACCCCAGCCCTCCTATGTCCATCATATCCCAATCGGAAATGATACAATCGACTTGGTTAGGGTCAAATGCTTGTATTCCCTCCCGCGCGTGGCTCACTGATTCAATCTCTATACTCGCATGATGGTGAGTAATGACAGTGTTAACTAGTTCTCGGAATGCTCCGTCATCATCAGCGTGGAGGATTGAAATAGAGGCCCCAGATGCGAGCGGTGACTTGACTCGGCTCATGTCTGTTACCACCCCTCTGATATGGTGAACATGTTCTTCGGCTAATCGTACTGTATGGGTGCTAATTAACTCTTTTATTAGACGTTTTGCATTTGGGGTGGGCCGAGAATTGGACTGTCGGCTACGAATTCAGTTGGCTTGGCGCTTGCTTTGCGAGTTCAACAGGTGAGTACTCTTTCAGTTCCTCGGTAGCGAGGAGGAGTCGGAGGCGGGGGCGGCCAATCTCTTGTGGTATTTTTTCCGTTGCGATCAGGCCGCCTTCCTCTAGTGACTTTTTTGTCCTTGAGAAGGTGGCTCTCGAAGCGATGCCAACATCTTCTCCCCACTTGGAGATCGTGTAGTTCTCAGCACGATTCCGTGCTGCGAGAAGGACCATTAGCTCTACAATGTTCAGGGAGCCACTCTCACCTGTGAGCGCGACTTCCGAGTCAAGAACTGACTCTAAATCGGCTCGGACAGACTGGCCCACCTCATCTGCCAGAGACTCTTGTATTGAGCTGAGTGCTGGTGTCCGGAGCTTGTGCTGCGTTGCTGACTCAAACCGGTGACTGAATTCCTCATACAGTTCGCCGACTGTATTGTCTTCTGACGCGGTTACTACGGTAAACGCATTTTCCGAAATTGGAATTATCACCTTTTCTTTTGACATGAGCAACTCTGTCTCATTTTCGGCATCTAAGTACGCTATTTCCAGCTGACCATTGTTTATTAAATCTGCCGTTCGGCTTGCGATTAGGAACTCAGAAAGTGATGCCTCCAGAGCGTCTTTGGTCGCGAAGACTTTGACGGGCGTCCAGCTCTTGCTTTCTAATATCTCTTGAACGATCTGCCTTACCCCTACCTTTGCTGGGTTAACTGCTATGATGTGACCAGATGAATTTGACATCGCCTCTCTCAAGATCTGTCCTGAGATCGTATTTGTTTCAATGCGTCCCATTTTCAGTGTGCATTCTTAACCAGTGTACATAAGTCCAATGGATATTAGACCGCTCATTTTGGGGTGTCGAAGCTGCGTACAAGGACCACACACAGGACGAGTTGTACCCCCATATATTATATCAGATTGGGAGTTACTGGGGTCCATGGAAAGACGGAATTTCCTCAAGGGTACAGCTATCGTCTCGGTCGGCGGACTCACTTCGCTCGCTGGTTGTTCCGGTGGTAGTCCGTCCTCTTCGGTGGTGACGAACGAGTTTGACAGTATTACCGTTGAATCCAGCCGACTTGAGAACACAGAGATGTTTGGCACAGAGGTTGTCAACGCACTCGTCACAGTCAAGAACTCGTCTAATGAGGCTATTGAGGTGGGGTTGAATATCACGCTGTATGATGGTGATACAATAGTCGCATCCGATGAAGCGACGGTTGATGAGACGATACCCGCGAACACCTCAAAAGAAATTTCAGAGGCACACGAAGGGCGGATGGACAACGTCTCTCGGTATGAGATCAGCCTCACTGAGCCAGAGGGCCTGTTCTAAACAATCAGTAAAGACGGCGGATACGCCTAGCGCCCGGTCTACAACCGCTTTGGGGCGGAGTCCTCTCGACCAACCTCAACGTCGAATGTGGCCTGTTCAAATTGAATACCGTATACGCCACTCAATATTCGTGCCCCGATTTCGACTGTGCGGTGCGCCTTCGGTTCGCTTTCGCCTTTGTCGAAGATTCGCCACCCGTCTTCATCTGCTACCAACAGCCGCATGTTGAGGTCATCTGCGATGTACTTTAGATGGTCGAGCTGCTGATCGTCGATACCTCTGACGTAGTGGATATTTTTCCGCTCCGACAGTTGATCTTGGTGTGAGTGGCCGTGATAGAGTTCATAGGCGACGGAACCGTCGGCTGTCGCTGTAAGTTTTAGATTCTCACCTGTTGATGAGCGCTCTTGGCTGTTGAATGCTTCAATCATGTTCCAGCCGTCGCTATCTTCGAGATCTTCTACCTGTCTCTGGAAATCTGGTCGGCTGTCTGAACCGGACTCAATGTATTTTCCGACAATCCCCGATAGATCCCACTCGGTAACCATTCGTGTGAGTCTTTCACCGTCGACGACACGCACATTGATCTCTTGTGCTTTCTCTTGAGCCGGCTTGGTGAGACTACTTGTCGTAACTAAAGCTACAACATCGGCGTCGACGTCGCGGGTTGGGCTCTTGTCCAAGTAGAGGCTACCGTATTGCTGGACTTCAGCGATATCAACTCTATTATGCCGGGCATATCTCTTGACCTGTATCAGTTGCTTTTGCTTGAATGGCAGCTCTTTCCGGGCGACAATATCCTTCCCGCGATCTCCCGCCTGTTGTGTTACCGTAGTCTCCCAGCCCATGTACTCCCAAACATCAGCGACAAACTTCTCAAATTCGTATGGATCGAGTGCCTGTAACCGTTTTAGAAGTTCGCTGCGAGGTAAGTCCATTTGTACGTATGAAGACTGTCGCACTCGCCAATAAACGTCCGGTGACCGGACAGCATCCGGTGGGTGAGCAGTCGCTCTTAGGTCAAGAACAGCCACGTAGGAGCAACGTGAGCAATCCGATACCGACCATGGAATCGAAGCGCTGGATCCGTCAGCGGGACGGACAAGCCAAGCAACCTATTGACTAGATAGGCGTCCTACGTGGCTATCATAACAGATTAAACACGAAATAAAAAGAGTTCCGGTCCGGGAAACCACTGAGAAGCGGTCAAGACAGGTGTGGCTCGTCTTGGGGTTCCCTGACGTGCTCGAGTGTGGCTTCGGCCTTGCGCCTTTTCTCATCGATTCGCTGGCTGAGTTTGTCTGTTGTCCCCTTTGTGACTCCCATCACCGCAGCTGCCTCTCGGTGGTTGAGACCGCGGTTACGGAGAATCGACAGCTCAGCCTCACGCGGACTCAAGAGCGACCTCGCTGAGAGTTTTGACGCCGCATCATCAAATGATGGGTCGTCGACGATCGCTTCTGTCGGGAGGTCAGCAAAGCAAGCAACGTTCACACGGAGTTCGTCGCTCGAGTCGCTTTGAGAGTCCTGTACAACGACTTCCCAGCCCTCAATCTCGACAAACCCTTCGTCCGCCTGCGCGCGTATCAATTGATACGCCATCTCTTCGTTGACGTCGCCGGCATCGGGATAGACTCCGTCAATGAAAAGCCGTCCATTAGCAGCTTCTGTCTTGACCAAGTCCTGTATGTATTCGTCTGAGCCGTCCTGAGAATCTGAGTCAATCTCAACGAAGCCACGGGCTGTGACTCGTGTGCGATCGTCCATGGGGGCTCCGTTTCGAGGGCTTGAGCCGGCAAAGGTGAACCGCTCGGGGAGGCTGTCGTCTCGGCCTGTCTCTGGGTGCGTCATACATGACGTATATTGTCCTGTTCGCATATAAAACATGACGGTATACGTCCTGTTTCTTTCGGGTAGATGTCTCGACCAGAAGTGAGAGCGAACCCAGCGACCGTGGCAGGTGTCTCTCTTCCCTTTGCTGTCTCCCTGTGTTCGTGTCGGCTGGGGTCAGACTAGTCCATCGGGTCCGCGTACACGCCTTTGACTTCGTCTACTACCGGCGGGGTCGTGCCTGTCCGTACGTCTGGATATCCCGGATAGCCCATTGAGGCTGCAACCGTGAGGTGTTCTGCTGAGAGTGACGGAACTGAATCGACGCATTCGGGACTACAGTACCACCCTCCGATTTTCACTTCGCCCTCATCAGGAACTGGTCCAATTGAGAAGTACCAGATGTCTCCCTCGTAGACGTCGTGTGCTTCGTGAGGGACTTTTTCAGTTGATTTTTCGCGGAGTTCTTCCTCAAGGTCTTCATCAACTGGGTGCGGGGACTCAAGTAAATCGGCAAGGCGTGTGGTCGCTTGGACTTTCATCTCCCGGTCAGCCTTCTCACAGTCGAGATTGTGGCAGAAGAGACCTCCCGAAGTAACTCCAATACCCGGGAGATCAATTGCCTGTTCTACGGCGCTCTTGGTCACCGGCGCTCTGAACCCAGCTTCTGTTTGTTCCCACGGCTGTTCGCTCTGATCGCTATCGCTGGAAGGCGAATCTCCCATGGAAGTACTGTGTTAGGGCTGTGAGTTCAAGCCTTGGGTTCCCCGGGGAGAACCACTGGAGGATGTCAATTGTACTGAACCGACACGACGTGTTCTTCGCCGCGCCGACGCTCGCTGTCGTTAATGTTGAAAGCGGGTGCGATCAAGATGTGTGTTTGCTCTGGTTGGCCATCGACCGTGGCCGGTCCCTTCCTACTCGATATCGGCGTTCTGGGCGTCTACATGCCTGCCTGTGCCGAGAGCGAATCTGTGGACGGTGATACCGAGGGCTAAAAATTTTGAGCGCATTTGATATAGCATCATATGGTTTACTACAGGCTATAACTGCGCGAGAGAGGCTGTGGTGACTGAATCCGAGTTGAGATGGGGCTGTGGGAGGGAAAACCGGCTCTAGACTTTACCTGTGATTAACTAGGTAATCATCGGTAAAACTAATTGGGGGTTCCACGTACCCCCTGCTGAGGCAAATCACAAACGATGCGCGACCTCTCTCCCCGCTCCTCGCGATGCTCAACTCCAGCCTACAGGCGACGGTTCGAGCCCTCGCCGACGCGTATCGACTCTTCCGACTACTCAGCTGTTTTAGTTAGCAGGAACTACTAACAATGTCACACCACCGATCCCAAGTGCCGATTCGAGAGACCTTCGAGCAATTCCTTCGCGACAAGGGGAAAGGCGAAGGTGAGACTGGGAACTACCGGCGGAACGCTGAGGGACAGTTGGAAGAGTTCGGTAAATGGGCGTCTGGCAAAATTGCTGACCCTGCTAACGCCGATCCTCCTGAGTCGTGGACTGGACTCGCTCAAGAGGGGGCTGTGACCTTCGAAGACCTCGACACCACGGCGTTCTCGGCTTACATCAGGTATCTTCGATCGCGAGGACTTGCCGATAGTACCATTCAGACCTACTACGCATACATCTCGTCGTGGTCCAAGTGGAGCACTCGTGAGGGGTATTTGGACTCTCACTACGCTCGACAGTCAGATGCGATCAGGAACCTTGAGGAACCGACTGAACGGACACAACAGCAAGCGTGGACACAGTCTCATCGCGATCAGCTGACTCGGTATGTCGACGAGCTGGCTGACGCGGCGTTGGATGCCTACGACGACGTCGAAGTTCCTGACGGGGAGTGGGGGGATTTGTCTAGTGATCTGTGGCAACAGAGGCAGACGCTACGCTTCAGGGCCATCAAGGCAGTCCGTAAACGAGCGTTCGTGTACCTCCTCGCGTATACTGGGCTTAGAGGGGCAGAGTTTCTTCGCGACCGGAGTGACAATCGCGACGGCCGGCGCGGGATCCAGTGGACCGACATCAACTTTGACGATGGGAGTCTCTCGGTGTTTCGCAAGAAGCAGAACTGGGAGGAAGCAGCCCTTCCTGACCCAGTGATTCAGCCGCTCCAGAACTACCAACAACGGCTTTCGCCGCCAGATGAGTGGCCGGTCTTTACCACCCTCCACCGTCCTACGCTGGCGACGCATACCACCAATTGCCTCGAAGCAGATGGTTATACAGAATCCGAGATTGCTGAGTTACGGGGAGCGAAGACTGACTTCCTGATTCTGGCAGATAACGGCTACGAGCCGCCTCGAGCGTTATCGACAGACGGTGGCCGGAATATCATGCGGTCGCTCACCGAGTCTGCTGGCATTGATATCGACCCTGAAAGCGGCGGTGCGGATTACCTCCAACTCCACGGGGCTCGACGTGGCATGGGTGAAGTGATGGTGCGGGAATTCGGGTTCGCTGCTGCTGCTCGTTATCTCGATAATTCCGAAGAACAGGTCAGAGAGGCGTATCAGCACATAGAGGCTGCTGAACGTGCTTCACAGGCTACTGAGGCGATCCAAAACACCGACAATCGACAATCTGAGGGTGTAGACTAGTCGTCGGCCTCTGCTTCAGATGTGGCCGTATCTACATCGACCTGAATATTCTGTTTTCGTTCCGGTGCTGGCGGCTTCCCGTCAGGATAGAGTTCTTGCATCGTCTGATGATACGCAACGAGGCCCATCTGGCTGGTAATGTGGATCATGTCGCCTCCTTTGAGACCGTACAAATCTTGGAGTCCTTGTTCGATCTGCCAGTCTGTTTCTCCACCTAATTCCCCCTCACCCGCCAGTAACTCATCAACGCAGTTCGCAATGTTTTCTGCTGTCTCCATGCCCTCTTCTGTTGTCAGTTTTCCCACGGGGATCGGCAGCGACCGGATCTTCGTCTGTGTTAACTTAGCAAACGCCTGAGCGCCATCAATTTCACCGAACCGCTTAAAGACGTAATAATGGAATACACGGGAGTTCAGCACACCTAACAGGAACTTATGATACGTTTCAGTTTTTAACCCATCTGGGATATTCTCCGGGTCGGTCCACTTCCCATCATACTCTTCGTCAGCTTCAGGATCGGCATCAACGTACCAGTCTCGGATTTCGCTTCTGTTCTCCCGAATCTTGTAAACGTAGACACTTTGTGGGCAGTATACGGTGTCACCGTGGTACGCGACGGATAGGCCGACTCCAGCTTGCCTGATGAACACTTTATCGCCGCTGTATATCGCCTCATTCTTGTACTGGATCCCGTTGTACCCTGTGTCTAACCCCTTTAGCATCAAGTGGTCGTACCTCTCTCCGAAGGAATCCCCATCCATGTACGTCACGTCGCTGTTTGTAGGATCGTCGGAAACGATGTACTCCTCGCCGAGTTTGTTCTGGTACTCGAATACAGTCTCACAGTCGGGGCACGTTTTCTCTGTGTCCGGATCGCGTCCCCGCGGCGGCGGCATCCATACCCCACAGACCGGGCACTGAATGATGTGACCGGCTTTGTTGAGCTCAACTCCTCGGTGTGATTCACAGAACGCACCGAGCGGTATCGAGTTTGACTCCATCGTCCCGAGTATCTCGTCGTCCGTGGTATATCGGAACGGTTCAATCTCCCCAGATTTAATACACCTATCCTGCGGAATGTCAAATGAATACGCTGATTCCAGCTGTGACAGGCTCAAATCACCTTCTATCGCCGCTCGGCGGTCGTCATCTACGAGTGTCATACTACGGAACGTATTCCCATCGCTCGGCTCTTCATTCCGGATTTGTAGCGTCGTGGTGTTCATCCGGATTTCTGAGCCAAACCAATCGGCTCCGAGTATGTGGAACCGCTCAAACGTGTAGTTCTCAAGTAGGTGTTCTCGGACACCAGAGTGGTCCGGGTTCAATATGGTCTGTGGAAGCACGAACGCTAACCGGCCACCGTCATTTAAATACTCCAAAGCGACGAGAATGAAGAGCTCATAGGTGTCCATGTTATCGACATCGAACTCGTCGCCAAATTCACCACTAACCCACTGCTTTGCTTCGTTGCTTACCTGACCGCCCCACGGCGGATTTCCGATGATCAGGTCGAATTCACCAAAGCCAGCGGTCTCGTCCGCGTCCTCGAACTCGATCTCGCCCGTAAGAGCGTCTTGAGACGCAAAATTCCCGGTCAGCATCCCTAACGAAGTATCCTTCCGAGCAGACCGCAGCCACACCGACAGTTTCGATATCTCCACCGCCTCTTGGAGGAGGTCGTTACCGTGTAGACACTCGTCGAGAATATCAATCTCTGTCTGTGAGAAGGATCGAAGCGATACCTGCCCCTCTTGAGCAGAGATCATCTTTTCATGGACTCGGCGTGCCTCCCGGCTAAGATGGTTGAAGCACGATACGAGGAACGCACCAGAACCGCAGGCGATATCAGCGATCCGGATGTTGATGATTCTCTGGAGATACGCTTCAAGAAATTCTTTGTCGGGGTTTTCGACCTCTAGTACCCCAGTTTCTAGACCGAGCTCCTCGCGTACCTCTGCCCGTATATCTTCCAACAGGTCTTCGATAACGTGTTGTGCGACAAATTCAGTTAAGCCCTCGCGAGTAAAGAACAACCCATAGTCGCCACGTGTCCCACTAAATGGGTTATCGTCGCCTTCTGCGAGGTTTGCGCGGACCTGCTCGATGTCGGCGACGGATTCTTCGAAAATTCGCCCAAGGACGTGTTCGTTGAGATCAGCATGAAAATCATACTCGTGAAAGCCGAAGATTCCCTCAATCTCTGTATCGCCAATTTTGTATGTCTCAGTAAACAGATTGTCTGGCAAGACAATCTCAGACAGAACTGGGTCCTCTTCGAATAGCCCACCGTCGTACCCAAAAATGTCGTACGGGTACTCATCTGGAGCTCCAGTGTCGATGACTCGAAAGAGATCATGGAGAAGGGGATAGATTTTTTCGCCAGTGAGTGTTGGTAAGTTCTTCCCACGCTCGATGACATCGGCTAACAGATCTTCTGGCAGTAGTTGCGATGGGTGGTCTGAGAAGAAGCAGATTACGAGCCCGCGGTGGATGAAAGTCTGGGCGGCTTGGATGGCTTCGAGTTGCCCTTCGCTGGTTTCTGCGAGTGTTGGGTCTTGTTCAGTAATCGCGTCGTAGACGTCTTCTACAGCAACTCTGTAAAACTGGTAGAAATCTTCAGTCAGCTCTAACCGTTCGGAAAGATTCTGCCGCATGAGCCCTTCTATCTGTGATTCACCGCCACTGTCACCGAGTAAGTAATCTCGGTGGAGGATGAAGTAGAACTCCCAGAACGTGTCCGTTAACTCACCGTCATCGAGGAATGAATCAATTTCCCACGTCTCGTAGTGGTTTTTCGATCCATGGTGGTAGAGTCTAATCTCTTCCATATTGGATGCGACGACCCACCGGACCGACAACCCGTTCGTGATCGCGTACTCGAACGCTTGTTCAATGGGCGATTTTAGTCGTGACGGATCAACTTTGTCAAGATCTGTACCGGGGTCTTTGAGCTCCCCAACGACTTTACGTTCGTCTTCAACGAGTTCTCCTTCTTCTTGCTCGAACCGCCCAAGCAAGACGTCGGGGAATCCGTCTCCCCCTTGCGACAGCGATTCCGGGAGGAGTTCGAATTCGCCAGCTGTACCACGCGGTCTCGTATATCCGAGAACTGTGCTGAAGAGGTCGCTGACAAATGACTGTTGAAGATTCCGCTCCGTGAGCGTAGTGGTAGTGTCTACCCACCCTTCCACAGAGTCAACTAGCTCATCTGTGTCTGTTGGACGGCTAAGCTCTTGTTGTTGTAAGTGCTCCTCGACTAGATCTGGGTCGAAGAGTGGATGATTATTGTCGGGCAAAGTTAATAACGTAGTTACAGCGCATCTACTTTGTTCTGTCCATCTCCGACATTAGCAACGTCGTAGGTTTTAAGAATCACTTCGCTGTCTATTTGAAGAGATGTTTTCTGAAAACGTGATCCCGATAGAGTCGGTAGAGCTAGATTTTTTATTCGATGGGCGACATCGTTTCTCCAACTCAATATATGGCTGACATACCAAGTAACCTCTCTGAGCAAGGTCGCGATCGAGTCGAATACTTACTTGACGAGAAAGGCTTTGACTCAGTAAACGAGACGCAGGCGGCCTTCCTCAAAGCAGGCGGTATGGATAGGGGGAACACGCTACTCTGTGCCGAGACTGGAAATGGGAAGACGTTCTGCGCCGAGACTGTCGTTCAGCGAGCGCTTGAAAATGGACGGTCAGTAGCCTATCTGGTGCCGAGCGTTTCGCTTACGAATGGCAAGTACGCGTCAATCGACGAGTGGTTGGATGACCGGTACACGCTCGCGAATGCAACGTGGGGGCAAACAGCTGGTTACCGAAGCGCGGACGTGATCGTTGCGACGTTTGACTCGTACTACGAGGCTGCGATCCGGGGCGTCGGTCTCGGCGTCGACACAGTCATTTTCGACGACTTTCACGAGCTCTATTCGGACTTTCGCGGAGATACAATTGAAAAGTGCTTGACAATCGCTCGTCAGAACGGGGCAGAGGTATTCGCCAATAGCGCGACGGTCGGTAATCCGGATGAAATTGCCCGGTGGCTGGAGTCTGACCTTGTCATCAGCCCTGCGGAGCGGGGTGTCCCCATCGTTGAACGGCCTGTCATGAAGGGCGACTCGCGGAAATCGTACGGGGAGTTCATCGGGGACCTGATAATGGATAATCGAGATGTGGGGCCATTCATGGTGTTCAACTTCTCGACGTCGAACGCGCAGACTCGAGCCCTACGCATCAAAGACAGCTGTCGGTTTGAGCGCCCGGATACTGATTATCGCTCGAAAGTCGAATCAGCTGTTGATACGGTTCTTACGAGCACACACCACGACTTGATCAACTGTCTCGAAAACGGAGTGGCGTTCCACTACGCCGGTCTTGAGAACTCCGTAAAAGAGCTTGTTGAGGAAGGCGTCAAGAATGGGGATATCAAGTGTATCTCTTGTACGACCACTCTCGCGTACGGCTTTGATTCGCCTATCCAGTCAGTCATAGTGGCCGATCTCGCCCGATTCGGGGAATTCATCGGGAAGTACGAGTATATTCAGTGGATTGGTCGCGCAGGTCGTGGCGGGGATATGGAAGAGGCGTACGCCTACCCCATCTACACAAAAGATGAGGCCGAAGATTACTTTGAGTTCGGCACACCAGTTGAAGAGAAATCGCTTGAGTCGATAGGGTCACACTTCGGACCTGTTCCTGACCACTTCCCGCGAGACGAATACATATCGAATGCGGAAAATGCGGATACGAACCTCCGCTGGTTGCTGATCGAGTTGGTTGTCAGTGGCTGGAATACGCTCGATGAGATCATCGAGTTCGTGTCGATGACGTTGTACGGATTCTATCAGGGAACTTCGACGGCGACAACCCCGACTCTGGGCGGTGATCCCGTCGCAAACAAGGTGACTCGGTTTGTTGAAGAGCTCGACAAGAAGGAGTTCATCAACTATCGGTCCGACAATGAAATCACGCCGACAGACCTCGGTGAATCGGTATTTGAGTACGATCACGCAACGCGGCTCGAGGCCACTCCCGATGCGCTCAAGGGAGTCACCAAGATGCTGGAAAACTACCACCCGATCTCTCCTGAGCGGCTGGTCAAAGAATTCGCAGCGGTGTCATACAGGTGTAATCTACAGGAGTCGCCCGGAGAGGGCAACTCGCTGTGGGAGTTGCTGGATAGAAACGGCTACGAACAGACGGACGAGACGATGACGGCAGCTGTGATGACGTGGCTCTGGGCTCAAGGTATCGACGCTGACTTGATCGAAGATCGCGCAGAAATCGATGTTGCGCAACTCTCTACCACGGCCAGTAATCTCTCAGAGGCGATTGGTGCCGTTGGTGAGTTGTATACTGCGACACCGTATGAAGAGCCTGTATGGATGGAGACGTTCGCACAACAACTTGCTGACGGCGTCACTGTGGACGATCTCCACCTGACGTCCTACGACGGGATCGCTCGTGGCCGGGTGATGGCACTAGAGGACCAGATCCAAACCGCGTGGTCAGGTCTGGAAAAAGATACGCCGCCGGGGAGTGCCTCAACGGTAGAAAAGTTGGTATTCCAGCACGCTGAGGCGCCATCGGGTTTTGAGGATAACATCGTCCGAGGCGCTGACCACATTTCTACGGGGACTGCCCCGACAGTCGTTAAAGCTGTAGAGGACTGGGCCGGCGGTGACGTAAGCGACCGGCAGCAGCCCCCAATTGCCGAATCAGGTCGAGAGTTCCTGAAATTCGGTAACTCGGCTGGTACAGTTGATATGTCACGGCCCTCCACTAGCTCTTCTGAGTCTACTAGCCGTGACACTACGCAAGGAACGTCTCTTGATGACTTCAGGTAGTTTTCTCCGTCCGTAGCCGGTTCATCCCAACCGGCTTAGAGTTGATAAGACGATCCGACAGAGGAGATTCATACGACAGCGGAAGTAGTGGGGTAGCAAGTTTATAAGTGAAACCGGACAACGGAGACAGCGGAAGCAAAGGTTAAGGGGTAGCTCTCACTATACATCTCTCATGTCAGCACCGGATTTCGGCTTCACCCCCTCTGGGAATATTTTCAAGAAGCGAGAAGCACTCCTTGAGGAATGGACACCTAACGTCCTTGTCGGTCGTGACGACGAACTTCGTCGCTACCATAACGCCCTCCAGCCAGTAATCGAAGGAGAAACACCATCCAATATATTCCTGTATGGGCGTAGCGGCGTGGGGAAGACCGCAGCGACTCGATTCCTCTTCAACCAACTCAAAACGGATGCAGAGCAGATAGACGGCTTGGACCTCACGACTATCGAGATAAACTGCGACGGACTCAACACGAGTTACCAAACCGCTGTCGCGATCGTGAACGCTCTTCGAGAACCCGAAAATCAAATCTCGAACACCGGGTATCCACAAGCGTCTGTTTATGAATTCATGTTTGAAGCTCTTGATGATGTAGGTGGTACCGTTCTGATTGTTCTCGACGAGGTTGATCATATCGAAGACGACTCAATTCTGTACAAACTCCCGCGAGCACGATCAAACGGTGATGTCTCCAATGCACGCCTTGGGGTCATCGGCATTTCGAACGACCTTCGGTTCCGCGAGCAGCTGAGCTCAAAGGTGAGGTCGAGTCTCTGTGAGAAGGAACTCTCGTTCAGCGCGTACAACGCTAATGAACTCTCTGAGGTTCTTGAACAGCGTGTCTCCGTTGCTTTCCACGATGATGCGATACACTCGTCCGTCACACCGAAGTGCGCTGCTCACGGGGCGAAAGATTCGGGAGACGCACGTCAGGCGCTGGATCTACTACTTGAGAGCGGTGACGTTGCTCGCGAGAGAGATGCAGACCAAGTCCTCCAGAAGCATGTCGATATCGCACTCGAACGTCTCCAAAAGGACCGGATCGTCGACGGGATTAGCAAGACATCCGACCACGCACAGCTGACCCTCCTAGCGCTCACGAATCTCAAGAAACAGGATCTCACTCCCGCTCGAACACGCGCCGTCAAAGAAGCGTATGACCAAATCTGTGAACAGGAAGGTTTTGACCCTATCACTCTGAGATCCGTCCGCGATCATCTCTCTGAGTTCGCAACACTCGGAATCGTCTCCTCAACTGAGATAAATCAGGGCGAGAGCGGTGGTAAGTATAAGGAACACGAGCTTCAGCAACCGGAACACATCGTCCGTGCTGGAGTGTCTGAGATTGTTCAAGCGCCGTAATCCAATATCACCCCACTGTTTCCGCTGTCTTCTCTCGGCAGAACTACATTTCCCGGTAGCCTTTACAACACCCACCCCACCGTTTCCGCTGTCTCCTTTGGGACGTGGCAGTCGCAGCCACTCTACTCGGGGTCTACTGCTACAC
>NZ_SGUA01000070.1:0-431 GCF_005435135.1 Halorubrum sp. ASP1
TATGGAGATAGTCGTATACGGTCTTTTTCGAGACGGTCGCTGTTTCAACGAGTTCAGGACCCGTGGCAGTTCCCGACTGGCTAATCGAAGTATAGAGACTCGCGAGAGACGGGTTCTCAAGTAATTCTGTGAATGTGGGGATTCCGGTGATCATCCCCGGAGTCTCTCCCGCGTTTCGCACGTGTTCTGTATCGTAGCTCATCTTGTATAGATTTACGAAACTAGAAACCATAAACGTTTGCCACGGTGATTCGGACTGTTTCGCGATAGTGACGACATTAGTGATTCGTTGTCGATGACGGCTCGAGCCTGACGAACTGCCGGATGCACTATTTACTGAGCATCGATGACGACGTACGCATCCTCACTATCGGTGACCTCACTAAGGGATCGCTTCCACCCCTGACCGAACACCGGCCGCCCACCGGAAC
>NZ_SGUA01000071.1:0-429 GCF_005435135.1 Halorubrum sp. ASP1
GATGTGGGACTTCGTCGCCGCCACCGTCGCCGGACTCCTCGCCGGATTGCTGTTCGAGTACTACTTCCGCCGCCGGGCCGGGTCGCGCGAGCGACTCCCCGAGGAGGTGGCGGAGATGGCCGAGGAGTCGGAGGCGGCGGAGGTAGCCGGGCTCTCGGACGCGGCGGAGACGGACGGCGATTCCCGCGCGCCGGAGGGAGGTGAGTCGCCGTGAAGATTCGCTCGCACCTCCGTATCGACGAGCGACGGCAGTCCCAACTCTCGCGGGCGATGCAGGTCGTCCTCGTCGGTCTCGTCTTCATCGGCCTCGACCGCGGGAACCTCGGCATCGTCGTCAACGCGCTCGTCGGTCTCGGCGTGACCTATCTGCCGGCGATACTCGAACGCGACTACCGCATCCCGATGGACGCCGGGCTGACGCTCTGGATA
>NZ_SGUA01000072.1:0-386 GCF_005435135.1 Halorubrum sp. ASP1
CGTGGCCCGCTGTACCGGTTGCGAGAAGACCTCGAAGAAGCGAACGACGGAGATTGTCGGTGACCGGTCGAGCGGATCGTTCCAGCACGTGTGTCACACTTGCCAGCTGGTCACCTGGTGGAACATTCTTGAGGTCGTCGACGACGACCAGAACGACGAGCCCGAGCTCGTCACGGACGGCGGAGAGGACGACGGCCCGATCGATGTTCACGGTCACGACGTGTACCCCGAACAACGCTCCGTGCTCCCGTGTCCCGTCTGTGGCGACTCAGTCGAGGCGTACTACCTCGGTAGCCGGAACTCTCTCGTACACGGCGACCAGCCCCGAGAGACCGTCGTCTCCGGGTGGGTGTGTCCCGACTGCGGCCGCACCTTAGAGATCGCCG
>NZ_SGUA01000073.1:0-300 GCF_005435135.1 Halorubrum sp. ASP1
CTGACCGAGGCGCTGAACCTGCGCCGCGGTCAGACGCACAAGGAAACGGACCCGGATGCGGTGCCGGACGGGGGTTCGGAGTCGTCGGCGTCTACGAGCGACCGGATATCGCTCGACGAGGACGGCTACTACGACGAGCTCTTCGAGGACCTGTCGCTCCTCAAGACCATACGGGCGCCGGACGGGAACGGCCGGCTGGTGCCGAGAAAGGGGTTCCGGCCGTTCTTTGCCCGGCTGTTCTCGAGCGCGGCGCGGCTCGATCTCAGCGATCTTCGGACGCGGGTGAGTGTGAACGGGTCG
>NZ_SGUA01000074.1:0-297 GCF_005435135.1 Halorubrum sp. ASP1
CAGCATCGACCGAACAACCTCGTCGGTCGGAGCGCCACACTGGTCGTCGTCGTAGTGCTCCTCGATCGCGTCGAACAGCACGTTCTCGGCTGGCGGCACCTCCTCGCCGCCGTCGGTCGCGAGGTCGCGCTCGACCTTCGCGTCGTGGCCCGTCTCCTGCCGATGTTCGTCGACCTCGCGACCCGCACCGGAAAGCGTCGACCCCTCGCCGGTCCACGAGCACTCGGGGCACTCGGCGCGGTACCCGCCGCCGTCGGCGACGAGCTTCCGCTCGCCCGCGTGGTACCGCAGGTCCTC
>NZ_SGUA01000075.1:0-296 GCF_005435135.1 Halorubrum sp. ASP1
GGCGAGAGCGGTGGTAAGTATAAGGAACACGAGCTTCAGCAACCGGAACACATCGTCCGTGCTGGAGTGTCTGAGATTGTTCAAGCGCCGTAATCCAATATCACCCCACTGTTTCCGCTGTCTTCTCACCCACCCCACTGTTTCCGCTGTCTTCTCACCCACCCCACTATTTCCGCTGTCTTCTCTCGGCAGAACTACATTTCCCGGTAGCCTTTACAACACCCACCCCACCGTTTCCGCTGTCTCCTTTGGGACGTGGCAGTCGCAGCCACTCTACTCGGGGTCTACTGCTACAC
>NZ_SGUA01000076.1:0-273 GCF_005435135.1 Halorubrum sp. ASP1
CGGGGGTTCGGAGTCGTCGGCGTCTACGAGCGACCGGATATCGCTCGACGAGGACGGCTACTACGACGAGCTCTTCGAGGACCTGTCGCTCCTCAAGACCATACGGGCGCCGGACGGGAACGGCCGGAACCCCTTTCTCGGCACCAGCCGGCCGTTCTTTGCCCGGCTGTTCTCGAGCGCGGCGCGGCTCGATCTCAGCGATCTTCGGACGCGGGTGAGTGTGAACGGGTCGGCGAGTCAGAAGGTGTACGTCGACCCGGAGAGCGACCACGC
>NZ_SGUA01000077.1:0-252 GCF_005435135.1 Halorubrum sp. ASP1
CCATCGGTGACGGTCGACGGCAATACGGTATCGCACAATGGCGTCCTCGACGGCTCGACGAGCGAGACACTCGACCTCTCTCCGGGGACTCACACAGCCGGCATATCGACGACCGGGCCGGTCGACGATATGCCGGCTGTGTGAGTCCCCGGAGAGAGGTCGAGTGTCTCGCTCGTCGAGCCGTCGAGGACGCCATTGTGCGATACCGTATTGCCGTCGACCGTCACCGATGGGTCCGACGCGCCGTATTGC
>NZ_SGUA01000078.1:0-251 GCF_005435135.1 Halorubrum sp. ASP1
CTTCGAGCGCCGTCGACGTCCGCTCCTTCCAGACGATCTCCTCGTACTCCTCGAGCGTCTTCGCGTCCGAGTGCTCCGACTGCATGACCGTCAGCGACGCGTCTGCAGTGACATCGTGGCGCGGCGCTGACGGTCATGCAGTCGGAGCACTCGGACGCGAAGACGCTCGAGGAGTACGAGGAGATCGTCTGGAAGGAGCGGACGTCGACGGCGCTCGAAGCCCGCGAGGTCGACTCGCGGCGCGACGCGAG
>NZ_SGUA01000079.1:0-250 GCF_005435135.1 Halorubrum sp. ASP1
GAGCGCGTCCGTCAGCGCCCACACGACCTCCGGGTTCAGCACCGCGGCGATCGCGCCAAGTCCCGCCGACACCTGCGTCAGCGGATCCTTCGCGATGTCTTTCAGTGTCACTCTGTCAACCCTCCGACCTGCTGCAGCTCGGAGGGTTGACAGAGTGACACTGAAAGACATCGCGAAGGATCCGCTGACGCAGGTGTCGGCGGGACTTGGCGCGATCGCCGCGGTGCTGAACCCGGAGGTCGTGTGGGCG